>NZ_JAUSZI010000001.1 GCF_030817415.1 Streptomyces umbrinus
GCGCGCGGTCTGCTCCGCAGACACGACGCGACGCCGCTACGCGGCGTTACCATCGCTTCGCGATGGAGCATTGCGCTCCGCGCAATGCGGCGGAACTCCGTCCCGCCCTGCCCGGAATCGCTCCGCGATCCAGGCAGATCCGGCTGACGCCGGATCAAAACCCGGTACAGGCCTGCTCCGCAGTCCCGCACCAGAACTGACGCACCCTCCGGGCGCGTCAGGAAAGCGGCTGGCAGGGGAAGAGGGTGCGGCCAGCGTGTCGCCCTGACCTCCTGTCAGGTTCAGTCACTACCGAACAAGTTTCAGCCACTTCTGGTCAAACTGTGTGCGTCACTTTTGGATGCGGCTTGGTTCTGGGATGATGACTAGGTACCGATCCCTTCCTGGAGGCTGCATAATCGCTTGCACTGTCGGAATTGAAGAATTCGTCATTTTGGAGCCTGGATGAAATCTGGGTTAAGGGAAGACTACCTCTCCAAGTATCGAGAATGTGAGGTCTCGTGGCTCAGATGGAATTGCGTCCGCATCAGGCTGAGGCGGTCGATAACGTCGTTCGCATTCTCGGTATGCCGCCCGGAGGTTGTATGCCTCCGGAGGGTCTGAGGACCCAGGTAATTGCCGCTACGGGATCCGGGAAAACCCTGATCGGCGCGGAATCAGCGCACCGGCTTGCGGCCCGGCGTGTGCTGGTTTTGGTGCCGACGTTGGACCTGCTGACGCAGATGGCCGGTGCCTGGCGTCGGGCGGGCCGGTCCGGAGCAATGCTCGGGGTGTGTTCCCTGCGGGCAGAGGAGAGTCAGGGGCTGCCGTGCACGACCGACCCCGACGAGCTGCTCGCGTGGATGTCTGGGCTGGAGACCGTCACGGTGTTCGCGACGTACGCCGCGGTCGGGCTCGGCATCCTCCAGCGCGCGCATGCCGCTGGCTTGGGTGTGTGGAGCCTGATGGTCGTGGATGAGGCCCACCGGACCAGTGGGGATGGTCTGAAGCCGTGGGCGGCGGTGCACGACCAGGCGCAGTTGCCTGCCGAGCGCCGGCTGTACATGACGGCTACTGCTCGCGTGTGGGAGGCGGAGGGTGAGCGGCCGCGGTTGGTGGCGTCGATGGAGGACGGTTCGCCGGTGTTCGGTCCGGTGGCGTACAAGCTGACGTTGTCCGAGGCGGTCGGTCGGGGCATCGTGGCGCCCTACCAGGTGCTGTGTCTCGACATCCGCGACCCCGGCCTCTACGCGGCGCTGAGCACGGAGGCCACCGGCTCCGATGCCGTGCGCGGGGCCCGGCTGGCGGCAGTGCAGACGGGGCTGATGCGCGCGGCGGTTGAGGAGCGTTTCCGGCGGGTGCTGTCGTTCCACAGCCGGGTCAGTGAGGCCGAGGCGATGGCGGTTTCGGTGCCGGCGGTCGCGGCGCGGCTCGCCGAGGATGACCCGGACACGTACCCGCCGGTGGGGCAGGTGTGGGCGGACTGGTTGTACGGCGAGCATGCTCCCGGGCACCGCCGTCAGGTGCTCGATGAATTCGCCTCTGACTTCCTCGGAGGGCCTGATCTTGAAGGCGTGAATGTGCGTGCAGAATTGCGGGTTCTTTCCTCGGTTCGTGTTCTCGGAGAAGGTGTTGATACTGCCGAGTGTGACGCTGTGCTTTTCTCGGATGCGCGCGGCTCGATGGTCGATATTGTGCAGATGGTTGGGCGTGCTCTGCGGCTGAATCCGGATCATGGAAAGCTCGCTACCTTGGTCGTTCCGGTGTTCCTTGGGCCGGGCGAAGATCCGAATGAGTTGCTCACTTCGGAGGCTTATACGGCCTTGAGTAAGATCCTTGGAGCTCTGCGGGCGCACGATGCGGAGACGATCGAGGCTCTCGCGGATCCTCGTCTGCGCAACAGCCGACCCGCCGCCGACGCTGACGGTGACGGTGGGGACGGTCTGCCGGTCGGTGAGGAGGACGACCAGGACGACGACGGTGACCGGGAAACGCAGCGGGTGTCCGAACGGGCTTCGGGGGTGCTGCGGTTCAGCGAGGAACGCGACCCGGCCGCGCTCAGCCGGTTCGTGCAGCTGCGGGTGATCGACCCGGAGGGCGCGTACTGGCGGCGCGGCATCGAGGCCGCCACCAGGTGGCTGCGGGAGACCGGCAACTCGGAGTTGAGGGTGCCGTTCACCTACGTCTCGCCGGAGGATTGGGGAGCCGTGAGCGCCCATCCGCTGGGGGCGTGGGTGGCGGATCAGCGCCGGTACTACGCGGCCGGGACGCTGGAGGCCTCGCGGGTCGCGGAGTTGGAGCGGCTGGGGATGGTGTGGTCGGTGCACGCGTCGGCGTGGGACGCCGGCCTCGAAGTCGCCCGCTCGTACGCGGCCGTGCACGGGCACTGTCTGCCTGCCGCGTCTGTCGTCTGGGAGTCGTTCCCGCTGGGGACCTGGATGAAGAATCAGCGCGGGGCGGCCCGGAAGACGGTGGAGAACGCCGCACGGCGTGAGGCCGGGGAAACGGGCGTCCCGTACGCCGGAGAGCTCTCTGAGAGTCGTCAGGAGGCTTTGACAGAGATTGATCCCGGGTGGTGCCCGGTGGCGTGGGAGATCGGATGGCAGCGCAACTATCGGTTGGCGCTCGCGCACGTGAAGGCCGGTGGCAGCCTCCCTGCGGGGGCGGGCGAGCTGGTCGTGCAGGGCGAGGACCTGGGGGCGTGGATCGCCGGGCAGCGGGTGGGGTGGGAGCGGCTGATGCCCGCGCAGCGGTACCTGCTGGAGACCCTCGGCATCGAGCCCGCAGGTGAGGGCGAGACGCTCGGGCCGGTGCGTCGGTCGCAGGACGAACGGTGGAACACCAACCTCGCGGCCGCCCGCCAGTTCCACGGCCGCGAAGGCCACCTGCGGCCCCCTCGTAAGCACGTCGAACTGATCAACGTGGACGGTGGTGGGGAGGGTGAGCAGGAGGCCGTGAAGCTTGGGGCATGGCTCGACAACACCCGCAAGAGGGCCGCGAAGCTGAGCCCCGAGCGTCGTGCGCAGTTGGCCAGCCTCGGTCTGGAGTGGGCGGCGCAGGAGGGGAGCGCGTGATGTGGAGTGCTGAGGACGTGGCCCGGGCTACGGTCCGGCGGCAGGGCGAGGGGCTGAGCGTGGCGCAGGTCGCGGACAAGGTCGCGGAAGCGGAGCGGCGTGAGCGGGAGACCCGGCAGCAGCTGCACTCCCCTGCCGTCGACCGTGGTCCGTACGACGGCGACCCGGCAGACCTTGCCGAGCAGTGGGTGGCGCGGCATGCCGAATGGCGCCGCATCGCCGCCCTGATGGACGACCAGGGCTGGCCCACCTACAACGCGGAGCAGGACGTGAAGGGCAGCACGTGGGCGCGGGAACGCGACGCACAACGCGAGGGCGCTCTCGCCCGTCGCGCTGCCTGGCAGATGGAGCGGCAGGATGCGCGTGATGAGCTGAAGGCGCAGGTGTGGCTGTCGGCCGATGTGAGCCGCCGGCTGCGCGCGATCGCCGCCCGCACCGGCCTTGAGCCGGAGCAGGTCCTGGCCCAGCTCGCCGACCGGGTCCGCATGGACAACGACGGCACCCTGACGGTCGACGCCTTCACCCCACGCTGACCGGCTGCCCCGCACTCGCGATCTGGTGAGTGCGGGGCAGCGCCGGCGCTGCTTAAGGCTACGGCCTTTGGGGGCAGAGGCCGCCGCAGAGAGTGGTGAACTCTCCAGCTCCGGTGGGGAGCTGGGAGGCCTCCCAGGGCAGCGGCTTGGCGGGAGCGGTGCGGCCGGGCTCGGCTGCGGCGGCGCCGGATATAGAGCCCATGGTGAGTGCCACGGCGGCCAGCAGGCCGGCGGACAGGCGAGCAACAGTGCGCATGAGGTTTTCCCCTGGCTTGACGCCGGGCGGCCTGGTCAGACCGCCGTTACGCCATCCTCGCGTTCCTGCCGGGCTCACCACCATCACTTCGGCGGTGGTCGAAAGTGGCAGACGGGGTGTGGGCGGCAATCGTCTGGGTAGTCGGGCTGTGCCTGCTCGGGGAAGGGCCGCCACGCCTGGGGAGGTTGAAGCGGCCCTTCTCCCTCCTTGTCATCCGGCTGCTTTGCAGAGCCGGAGATCCGTCCGGTGGTGAGCACTGGGCTGGCGTCAGCTGGTTGCCGCGACCCCGCAGTCGGTCAGGCCGCCCGCCACCCCAGACCCCGATACCGGTGGCCGACTAGCGCCACGTCCCTGCGTATCCCCCAAGCGCGGGCGTCGTTGGGCAGATCCAGCGCACCGCCTCCGCGTCGGTGTGCGTTGTGGGGGCCCGAAGCCTGCCCGGTCCCGGGCCCCCTACCTGCAACTGCCCCGCACTCGCGGACGAGCGGGTGCGGGGCAGTCTGCGCAATGCTCGCCTGACGGCGCGAGACCGGCCGCGCTCACACGGCCGGTCCCCCACTGGCTTTCTGCCGAGCGTCCCGCCGAACCGGGTGGCTGTCATCACCCACAAGCGTGACACCGCTCCATGACCCAAGGGGATGCCTCGGTCGGCGGCCCGGTAGGTTCGGCGCGGGGTCCGTGCCGGACGGAACCGGCACGGCCCCCAGCCGTGCATCCAATACCGGCGGAAGTCGTTGGACAGATCCAGCACACCGGCTCCCCCGCCAGGTGCGCATCGTGGGGGCCCGAATCCTGCCCGGTCCCGGGCCCCCATATGTGCCGACGGCCTGAGCTGTTCCTGGTCCTCTACCGGCTGCGTGTGCTCTTCCCGAAGATGGCTTGGCGCAGCGTCATGGGCTGCTGTCGGAGGTC
The DNA here is from genome assembly GCF_030817415.1 of Streptomyces umbrinus. NCBI lineage: Bacteria > Bacillati > Actinomycetota > Actinomycetes > Kitasatosporales > Streptomycetaceae > Streptomyces > Streptomyces umbrinus. The sequence continues at coordinate 4,755 of NZ_JAUSZI010000001.1, forward strand.
GGTGCGGCAGGTGGGGCAGTGGCGGCCGTCTTGTGGTGGCGCGTTGTCGTAGAGGATGCCTGGCTGGCCGGTGATCGGGAGCCCGCAGCGTTCGCACGGCTCCGGTTCAGGCGCGGGTGCGGGTGCGGGTGCGGGGTCGGGTTCCTGCGTCCAGCGTTCACGCTGGACACCCCAGGCCTGCTGTTGTTCTTCGCGCTCCGCGTCGCGTTGTCGGCGCCGTGTTTCTTCGCGGGCGGCCCAGGCGTCGTGGTCTTTGGGGTTGGCGAGGGCGTCGGGGAGGGTCTCGAACTGGCCGTGTCCGCAGCGACGCCATACCGCTCCGTGCGGGTCGGTCTGGAGTCTGTCGAGGGTGGTGAACAGGACGGGGATCGCGTCCGCGTAGTCGTAGTAGCCGTCCCGTTCCTCACCCACCCCGTAGGTGCCGTGCCACCGGTAGGTGCCGGACCACACGTCGCGGGTCTGCTGGAGGACGGTGTTCATGCGGTTCTTCAGGCTTTCGGGGCCGGTGCGGGTGCCGGGGTTGAACACCACGGCGACGGGCGGATGGCCGTCCCGCCCGGTCGCCGCGTAGCGGGAGCGCCACACCGGGAGCTCGCGGCCCTGCGTGGTCTTGGTCTTGAGGCGGAAGTAGGTGCGGTACTTCTCGAACTTCGCGGCCAGCCGCTCGGGAGTCTCCGTGCAGTTGTCGACCTCCACGAACAGCACCGGCAGGCCGGCTTCCGGGGCCTGGAGAACCGCGTCGGCGCGCACGGCGGTGCGGGTGCCTCTGCTGCTGGGCAGATTCAGCGAGACCTCCGTCGACCAGGAGCCGACCGTACCGATCCCCTCCGGTCCCACCATGTCTGCTTCCACGGCCGCTGGCGGGGAGGCGGGTTCGGTTCGCGGCCGGGGCACGGGACTGGTCGGGGCGGCGGGGGTGCGGGTGATCGCGATGATGGTCTCGTTGACCGCCATGGCGTGCGGGGCACCGGAGCGGGCGGCGCCGCGTGCGGTGCCGCCCATCTGGTCCGCCGGTCTGCCGAGGGCTTCGGCGGCCGCGTCCAGGCCGTGGGGTGTCAGCGACCACAGCTTGTTGCCGTCCCGGCTGCTGCCCTCCGAGACCGTGAGGCCGTGCCGGGCCAGATCCAGCAGCGCGTTGCGGAACGCCTTGTTGTCCTTATGGCCCGGTGCCATCAGCCGGTGGATCTGACCGGCGCTCGCCACCTTCAACACTCCGAGCGCGGCCAGGACGTGCCCGCGCACCGCTGATGTGGATCCGTACGGGTACGCCTTCGAACCACCCACCCCAGCCCGCTCCTTCCCTCGCTCACCCCTTCGCGGTGCCCACGGGCGCCGCGGCGGACCGGCCGCGCCGGGCCGCAACCCGCACACGCCGCCCCGAACCCTCTGATCACGACGCGCCCAGCCTGCCACCTGCCACAGACAATCCATCCCCCAGCAAGCAGGTACAGGCAAGGAGAGAGAAGAGGGTTGTCGGAGTTCGTGGTCGGGGCCGGTCAAGGGGGCTGACCTGCGCAAAGCATGCGCAGCCTACTACGGGCACCGGTAGGGGAGTTGGTAGGGGGATCGGTAGGGAGACCGGTAGGGGGATTGGAGGCTTGCCCGACGGCAGCCGCCTCCGACCCGGCCGGGACCCCGCGGTGTGTTTCGGCAACTCGCTGCACCGGGCGGCCGCCCGGCTCCATGCTCTGGACGTGGCACTCTCACTGCGCAGGCGCGAGGCTCCCCGGGGCCGGTACACCCCCAACCTCTGGCCGGTCTGGCTCGTCGCCCCCGCGGCCCTGGTCCTCGCCCTCCTCCTCGGCTGGGGCATCTACCAGTTCGCCCACGACTACTTCGCGCAGGCGGCCGCCGACCAGAAACCGCCCAAGCCGGTCAACGTCAACGACGTCCTCAAAGCCACCGTCACCGCGCTGACCCTGGTCGGTGCCGTCCTCGCCGGCCTCTACGCCTACCGCAAACAGCTCCTGTCCGAGGGCGACGCCCACCGCGCCGACGCGAGCCAGCTCGCCGAGCGGTACACCACCGCCGCCGAACAGCTCGGCCACGACCAGGCCGCCGTACGCCTCGCCGGCGTCTACGCCCTCGCCCGCCTCGCCGACGACTGGGAAGAACAACGCCAGGTCTGCATCGACGTACTGTGCGCCTACCTCCGCATGCCCTACCAACCCGACCCGGAAGCAGCCGGACACAAGGCCGGTGAACGGGAAGTCCGCTGGACGATCATCCGCGTCATCCGCGACCACCTGAACGACCCCACCGACCCCACCTCCTGGTGCACGCACTCCCTCGACTTCACCGGCGCGACCTTCGACGGCGGCGACCTGTCGAACAGCCACTTCCTCGGAGCGATCGACTTCAACCGCGCGACGTTCTCCAACGGCACGGTCAACTTCAACCGCGCGACGTTCTCCAACGGCTGGGTCGACTTCAGCGGCGCGACGTTCTCCAGCGGCACGGTCAGCTTCGGCGGCGCGCTGTTCTCCGACGACTGCCGGGTCTACTTCAGCCGCGCGAGGTTCTCCGGCGGCACGGTCGACTTCGGCGCCGCGACGTTCTCCGACGGCACGGTCACCTTCAACCGCGCGGAGTTCTCCGGCGGCACGGTCGACTTCTACGGCGCGACAAACCCCGGCGGCACGGTCGACTTCAGCGACGCGGCGTTCCGCGGAACCGTGTTCTCGTGGGGTCCGTTCCCGGTCCCGCCAGGTGCTTAGGCCGTACGGGCACAGGCTTAACGGACCGACTGCCGGAATGCGCTGATCGCGGTGCGCACCTCGCGGGCCTGGTCCCACTCCGCGCCGTACTCGCCGGTGGGCGTACGCCAGGACCGCACCAGACTCTCCGCGGTGTCCGCCACCGCCTCCGGTGCCGCGAAGACGCGTTGGAGCGGGACCAGAGGACGGCGCGGGAGGGCGCCATCGCGGATGAGGCGGACCGTGGCGTAGGACCAGCCGGTGTCCTCATCCCAGTGGAACCGGACGCCTCCCGGTCCGGCGGTGCGGCTGACATCCCAGCTCAGCTCCATGGACATGGTGTCGCCGTGCGCGCGGCCTGCCCGGTCGATACAGACCGCGCCGGGCGGGATCCCGCGGGCGGTGAGGGCCTGGTCGACGGCCTGGAGGTAGGGCCAGTGCGGCAGCCCTTGAGCACAGCCCGGCCAGCCGGGCGGATCAAGCAGCATCCCTCTCACCTCCACCTGCGGGCCGGGAATCTGCGTCATGAGGCGCGCAGGAAGGTGGAGGCCGGGCCGATCGCGCCGGGCCGAACTTCGCGCGGATCCGATCGCTTACAGCCTCAGCGACCAGACGGTCCTCCCGCGCCTGGTCCAGGCTGATCTGCTGGGCAACCTGGTCGGCGTCGACCAGGTCCTCGCCCTTGAGGACCAGTCCGGTCAGGCGGCCGCGCTGCAGGCCCGCAGCATCGAAGATGCGATACGCCAGGGTTCGCAGGTCGTCCTCGTGCGCGGAGGCCTCCGGCAGACGGCGCGTCTTCTCCCACGAGGCCCCGCCGGCGAACCGCAGTACCAGGGTCAGGCCGCGAGCCACCTGGCCGCGGCCGCGCAGCTGGCGTCCGAGCTGCACGACCAGGTCGAGCAGAGCGGCGCGGACCGGAGCGCCGTCCAGGGTGTGTTGGGCGAAGCTGTGGCGCACGGTCAGGGTGGCGGGCATGGCGCGTGGGGCGACGGGGCGGGGGTCGATGCCGCGGGCCCGGTCGGCGGCCATCCGTCCGGCGCGGCCGCCGAGCAGGCGCTGCACGGTGGCCGGCGGGACCGTGGCGAGCAGGCCCACGCAGTGCACGCCGTAGTCGTGCAGCGCCGCCGCCTGTTTCGGGCCGATGCCGTGCAGGGCTTCGACGGGCAGCGGACCGAGCCAGTCGGCGACGTGGTCGGGGTCGATGGCGAGGACGCCGCCGGGGGCGTCGATCTGGCCGGAGGCGGTGGCCGCGACCGTGATCGTCGGCCCGACGCCCACCCGCACGTCGATGCCGAGGCGGGAGAGGGTCCTTACCCGCAGTACCTCTCCGAGGTGGCGGGCATCGGTGCCGTGGTAGCGCAGGCCACCCTTCAGCTCCACCAGGGCCGCCGTAGGGGGCAGAGCCTGGACGACCGGGGACAGGTCCGCGAGCAGTTCCAGGACCTGCCGGTACGTCTCTTCCGGCAACCGGTCGGGGCAGCGCACATGCATCACACTCGACACCCGCCGATCTCCCGACACCGCTTCCGCCGCCATGACACCCACCTCCACTACACTCACCATATAGAACTAGTATTCGAACACGCGAGAGATGCAGCCCCCACAGCCGAAGATCCCCGGGACGGACCATGCTGGACGACCTGCCCCCTGACCTGGGACGACTGCTGGCCTTGAGGACCTGGCATGCCATGTGGCTGCAGCGCATCGACGACAAGATCGCCGCTCTCCGGCAGCGGGAAGCCGAGCAGCAGCACGGGCGGCAGGCCCGGCCCGCGGAGCCGGAGTGGATCGTCGAACTCGGCATCGGTGACGGACGGCCGCCCGCCGAGGTCCACGTGGGCGGCTGCTACGCCGCGGGCAAACGACGGCGCCCGGTGGGCCGGGACGAAGCCCGCCGGCTCCTCGCGTCAGGAGTGCGGGCCTGCAGCCATTGCCAGCCCGGCACCGCCCTGGGCATCCTCGGCTTAGCCTCCCGGCCGGCCCTCGCCGCTACAGCGCGCTGACCGGCCCCGGCCCCCTCCGGTCACGTCCACTGCACCCGCCCCTCCCCCAGAACAGGCTGTCCCTGATGACCAGTGCTTTCCCGCCACCGATCAGTGAGCCGGACCCGTCCACCTTCACCTGTTCCAGCAGCATGGTCGGACCCTGTTCCGGCTGTCAGCGCAGCACCCATAAATACAGCAGCGGCGGCCTGCCCCTGTGCCACTGGTGCATGACCACCGCCCGGGAGAACTGGGGTGCCGGCGTCCGCTTCACCAGCACCCGCACACAGGCGAGCTGACCGGCCAGGGCCTGCGTGCCCGGGCCTCCACACGGTCGGGTGAAGAGGCCCGGACCGGAGAACTTCTGCGAGCGCCGGCACGTCATGCCGTGCATGGGGCCGATCAACGAAACACATGTGGCAGAGCCGGGACTGGCCGTGGTCGAGGTCATCGCCGCCGATGACGACACCGCGCTCGCCGTCCAGCAGCTGCTCGCCACACGGTGGGCGACCGCGACGGCAGACCGTACAACCCGCGAGCCCGGCCAGCCGGGCGTACGGCTGCGCTGCTACCTGGACGTACGCCAGGAACTCACCCCATAGCACCGGTCACGCACCCGTGGCTGTGTACGCGAGAACGGAAGTCACGCGCCCCTGATGTCCTGTCTCAACGAAGTTAGTCTCCGCTGAGTACCGCTGACCTGCATGGACTGGCTTAGATGAGACGGGGCCAAACGACATTCCTCAGCCAACCGCACCGCAGCATGGCGATGCCGTCTCTCCGTTCGGGAGCGGTCCCAGACTGGGTTTGCCATCATGTTGGCACTGTTCGAGCAGGCTGCTGCGGCGGTTCGCCGTCCGACGGGTCGGCCGTGTATGCAGGGGGCGATTTGTTCAGGTGGCGAAAGAAGCGAAGTGGTCCGGGGCTCCTCGCTTCCAAGAGGGAGCAGGAGCAGATCGAGACCCGCTTCGCGGCGGCGAGTGTGGTTCTCATGCGGGCAGCACGGGAGCTAGGGACGCAGTCGACGGCAGGCGTTGTGCACCTGATCACCGCTGGGGAGGCGAGCACGCTCGCGCATGTCGAGTTGCTGGGGCGGTTCTGTGGTGGTTCCGGGATCTCCGTTGCCAGGTTGTCCCGTGACGACCCCGATCCTGTAAGGGCCGTGGCCTATCGAGCGGACATAGTCGTGGGAACCCCTGATGACTTCGTCGCCGACTTTGGACGTGAGTCCGCTCTGGGAATCGTCCGTTATGCCGCGATGGTCGAAGGTGAAACCAGTGATGCGATACGCGATCTACTTTCCGCGTATCGGAGCGTGGCGGCGGCATAGGGACAGGCTCTGCCCGTAACGCCTTCACGTACCGAGTCCAGGTACGACAGCTCAACGTACGGACCTGCAAGATCCACCCCAGCCTGTACGGCCACCCGCCACCCCCAGCGCGCTCACGGCACGACTAGGTTCACTGAGACGGAAGGCTCAACGACTGGGTTCGCTGAGTAAACGCCTCGATTGGATGAGAGCGGTCACCTGACTCTTTGTCCTCTGGCACTGAGCCTTGGCCGGTTGCCACTGAAGGTTGATCAACGCCGGATTGTGACACTGAAGTGTGATCGCTGAAGCGGGCAGAGGCTGACTCAACTATCAGCCGGAGGAGCGTCACACCGTGGAACCGACCGTCGACAGGCCAGCGCCGCAGGTTACGGTCACAGACATCCGTACCCTTTTGGACTCTTCCGCTGAGCTCCCCGTTCTGTACATCAACTACGGTCCTGGCGACGGGGGCACCGAAGCGGAGTTGGACGTGTGGGCCGCAGGCCTGGTCTACCAGGCCGACATCGTCCTCACCCGCGCGACCGCTCTGGACCAGCTCGGCGAGGAACCCAACAGCGAGACCATCGCGGCGTTCCTGCCGAAGGTTCAGAAAGCCGTGGACCAGATGATCTCGGTCCGAGGCATGTGAAGCAGATCTGCTGCTCGCGGGACCGTCTCATTCGGCTGTAGACCCGGCACCGTGCCGCCTCCCCAGCGAGAGTCGGCAACACGCTGACCTGCCATGGACGGGCTCATGGTCGGGGTACAGGGCGCCGTGGTCGGGGCGCGCTGCGCAGCCCCACGCGAAACAGCCGCCGCACGGGACAGATCCCGGGCAGCGGCTGCAACGAAGAACGTGGTCGTGAAGGGCGGTCGCCTACGCGGCGGAACGCTCCATGAGGCTTCAGCCGAACGATCGTCCTCATGGGCAATAGTTGAGGCCCGGGGACACTGTCCCCTCCACAACCACGCTTCCTGTAACCAGCGCGCTCCTGCGGATGTTCCCGGCACAGGCATCCGCTGGGACCAGACCGGAGGTACCTCAGCGGCCTGAGTCGGTAATGCCGTCCGCGAGCTGCCCGACCACATCGGCGATTCCCTGCCCGAAGGCCGTCGGAGCGACCAGCACGCCGAACACCAACACGATGACAACGGTCAGCTGTTCGTCGGACCGCTTCCGCGCCTGAACTCGGCGCCGAAGCCGGACAATGATGATGACCGCCAGGAGAACCGCCACATTGATCGTCAGAACCATGAGCCCCCTCCTCCGAACGCGCACCCTTTGGTTCAGATGTAGCGAGCACGGATTCGACGGGCAGCGCATATGCCGGGGGATGGCAACAAAGGACGTACAAACGGCCGGAACCGCGGGGTTGCGCCGATGCGCCGACTCCTGGCCTCCGGGACGGAGCAACCGGCAGCACGACGATCAATCCGTGGTGCGGGGCATCGCGGCTGCCACCGTCCGGAAGGCTTCCAGACGCGGCTCAAGGTCTCCGGGGGGACCGGCGAGTGAGACCAGGAGGAAGTCCGCGATGGTCCGCGCGATCCCCTCGGACGCCTCTGTGAAGTCGCCGGGCGAGTCCGGGTCCTCCCGCGCCGTCTGTGCCCACTCCCTCATGCCGCGGACCAGCACGCTGGAGAGCGCTGCCGCCAGATCCTGCCGTTCGGCCGGCGGGGCCTGGTCCGCCGCTGCTTCCACAATGCCCGCGGAGGTGACGACCAGGTCCAGGAAGTCGACGAGCAGGAACCTGGTCGGAGGCATGCCGTGGTCATCGAGGCGCGCCATCGTCGCGTCATCGCCTCCCGTGACCGCCCATATGTAGTCGACGGCCCGCAGGATCTGATCAGGAGTCATAGCGCCACGGTACGGACCGGCGGGCTCCTCGTCAGCCCGGTCCGGGCGCCTGCTCCCAGGCGTCCGGCCGCGCGGCCCCCGCGCCGCGCGGAACGGGCCCACCGGTCGCCGGTCCCCTCGCCCGCCCGCGCCGCCGTTTCCTTGCCTCCCCACCTCTCTCTTCACCAGGTCCAAGGGGCGGAAAGCGGGCGTAGAGGGGATGTCAGAGCCGAAACCGCGTGGTGGCCTGCGACAACTCGAAAGCCCGCGCAACAGTTGTCGCACCCCCTAGGCGCAACCTCCAGCGCAACCCTTGTCGCAACCCCGACCACGGCGAGGGGTGCCGTAGAGAAGTAGTCGGCGCCCGGGAGCTCCCGCCGCGACCCCTTGTCTTCCTGCTCAGACCCCTTGTCCGCGACAGCCCCGACGTGGGCGTGGGGCAAGTCGTAGGGCTACTCGTACGGCAAGTCGTAGGGCAACTCGTAGGGCAACTCGTAGGGCAAGTCGTAGGGCAAGTCAGTCGTAGCCGCGGCGGCGACCCGGTGGCGGCATACAACCACTCGGCTGACCACGCCCGCAGCTGCCTGGGAGGGTGGAAGGCATCCCAGATGCCATGGACTCTGCCGGAGCCGATGCTCACCGACGCGGTACGCAGCCCCGCCCTGCCGGCGTCGTCGGCCGCGGAGCCGAAGTGGGACGGATTCCGGGCCGCCCTCTCCGTCGACGACGGCCAGGTGGTGCTGCGCTCACGCCGCGGCACCCAGATGGCACCCGCGTTCCCCGAAGTCGTGGCCGGCGCCGCGCAGCTGCCGGACGCCACCGCCCTGGACGGCGAACTCATCGTGTGGGACACGGGCGGGCGTCTCGCGTTCGAGCAGCTGCAGAACCGGCTGCACCGCCGCGGCCCCGCAGCCCTCCAGGCCGCCGCACAGCAGCCGGCGCACTTCGTCGCCTTCGACGTCCTGCGCCTGGCAGGCACCACCACCCTGACGTGGCCCTACTCGCGGCGCCGCGCCGCACTTGAGAAACTGTTCCGCGAGCATCAGCTGACGGCGCCGTGGGCACTGTGCCCGTCGACCACCGACCCGGACACCGTGCGCGAGTGGCTGACATCGTGGACCGCAGCCGGCCTCGAAGGCGTCGTCTTCAAAAGGCTCGACAGCCCGTACCGACCCTCAGTCAAAGGGTGGTTGAAGTACAAAGTGCGCGAGACGACCGAGGCCATCGTTGGCGCGGTCATCGGCCCACCGACGGCCCCGCGCACGCTTCTGCTCGGCAGATACGACACCGCCGGCCACTTCCAGTACACCGGCCGCACCACCACACTCCCCCAGACGGTCGGCCGCACGGTCGCCGCTCTGCTCACTCCTGCAGAGGCCGGTCACCCGTGGACGGGCTGGTCCTTCTCTGCCGGGTGGGGCAGCCGGGAGACGCTGGACGTCACCCTGGTCCGGCCCGAACTGGTCGTGGAAGTCGGCGTCGACGTCGCCCGGGACGGTTCCGGGCGCTGGCGGCACCCGGCCCGCTGGCACCGCATGCGGCCCGACCTCTTCCCTGGCGACGTCACGCTCTTCGGCAGCCCTGGATAGTCTCCCGGCTCCCCGGCCGCTGCTCTGTGTGCGTCAGTTTGGAACCTTCGGCCCGACAGGGGTTGATGGGAGCACAGAGCTGGTGCCGCCAAAATCCGCGGGACTTCCCCAATTGGGGAAGTCCCGCTCAGGTGGGGATCAGCCCTCAACGAGTTCGGCATCCACGATGACGTCCCCGTCGACGGTGTCGGCGTCGACCTTCACCTTGCTGAGGATTCGGCCGATGCGGCGGATGGTGTCTTGCTGTCGCTGGGCTCCTTCGCCGCTACGGGCCTTGCTCGCGACTTTGTCCTCTGTTGCGTCCTCGACTGCCTGCCGCGCCGCATTCAGCAGCTGCAGCGCCGCGTCCACTGGGTCTGAGCTCCGGCCGGACGGGCCGCCCTGCTCGCCCTCAAGTTCACCCCGCTGCGAGGGCATGACCGCTTCGGGTGCAGCCGTCCAGGCGGCACTGACCGCCTGGCTACGCTCAGCCGGACCGGAGAACTCCTGCGAGCGCCGGCGCGTCATGCCGTGCGTAGGCCCCGTCAGCGCAGTTCGTCGCCGTACGCGTCCGCGGCCGGGCGCCCGCTGCGCAAGCCGTAGATCAGGATTGCCAGCTCATTCACCGCGTCCCGGGCCTCGTTCCTGTCCAGACCCGCATCGATGACCTCCAGCGCCGCGGCTGCCGCCACCCTCACCGGACGGGGCAGTCCGTCACAGGCAGCAAGCCGGTAGGCGACCGTCCGGCGCGCCTGCCGTTCCTGCGCACTGGTCCGGGGTGACCCGAATGAAGTAGCCGCGAGGGCTAGGGGCGAGTGCGCCGGTTTTCCGTACTCAAGTCCCCGCACAATGCGCAGATGGACCCGGTAACGCTGGTGGCGCTGATCGGAGTAGCGGGGACCGTGATCGCCGCGGTGGCCGGTGTGGTGGGCGCTGTCCGGACGGCGGGGATCAACGCTCGCGCCCAGGCGTCTGTTGAGGACCTGAAGTCGAGGCGTGTCGCTTACAGCGCCTGTGCTGCCGCCCTCCTGGTGCAGCGAGACGCAGCTCGACGACTGATGAGCACCTTGAACGTTCCCGACTTGGACGGGGACAGGGCGAAGCAGCGGGTAGCGCGGGCTCAAGCGCTTCACGACGACATTGGGACGACGGTGGGCGCGGTCGCCGTTGAGGGTCCTGAGGCGGTGACCGATGCCGCGATGAGTGCCGCCGAGCTCCTCAGTGCATGGCTGGACGAACTGGCCTGGTGGCTCGAACTGGGACGGCCTGATCATCAGCGCAAAATCATCGTTGAGCTTAGTGGCCGCGCGGAAGAGAAGGTGGAGCGCTTCACGGCAGCATGCCGTGAAGCGCTGCATCCTGATGATGGCCGCAGACGGCGCCTTGGGCCGCTGAAGCGGCTGAGCCTACGCAGGTACGTCCGTCGGCATGGTGGCCCGTACGGATGGTCCGGCTGGGACTGATGCCGCGCCAGCCGCCCCCGATGCTCCCGCGATGACGGCGGCTAGTCCTGCGTCCACGTGTTCAGTTCACTCTGGCTTCGGGAGTCGGATGGCGACGGCCCTGTCGATCTGCTGGAGGGTCGCCCCGATCTCCTGGATGAGTGGGACGGCAACGTCTGGCTGCGCTTCGACAGCCCGGCGGGCTGCTGCCTTGTTCACCTTCTTCGCAGCTTCCTGGAGTGCGGCAAGGGTGGCGTGCAGGCGCTCGATGTCCTTCGCTGCGAGAGGGCCGGCGTTGCTGTTACTGGGCTCCGGGCTGCGCTCCCCTTTTGGGGAGTCCGTGCCGAGCGAGCTGATGTCGGGGACCGAGTCGTCCTTCTCGCCGCTGCCGGGCTTGTCGTCCGGGGTGTCCAGGAGGCTTCGGACACGACGGCCGATGTCGGCGGCGTCGGCGTCCTTGGGAAGGAACCCGAGACCGTTGACCACTTTTTCGACAATCTCGCCGGTGACGCGGGTCCTGCACCGGGCGATGGTGTCGTAGACCGTGATGGCGACCTTGTCGTTCGTCTGACGGCGCAGCTCGGTCATCTTGCGGACGTGGAACTCCAGCGGCTTGTGACCGAGGTTGGCGAGGGCCTCGCCGACGCGCCATTCGTCGATCAGCCGGTAGAGCTGGGATTCGGAGACCTCCCAGGTGTCCCACACCCATTCGGCGAAGTTGGGGTTCTCCTCGCGGTGCAGCTTGGCGGTGCTCATGGTCTCGAACGACTTGCCCGCGATCCAGAAAGCTGTACGGAGGTTGTCGACTCCGGCCTTGCAGGCTTCGAGATCCTCGCGCTCCTTGTCAGAGAGTTCGTCGTCGCTGTGCGGCTGATACGGGGCCGGGATCAGGGACAGGGCCGTGCCGGGGAGCGGCTTCACGACGACGCTCGCCGCGGCGGCGGTAGCGGGCAGGCCGCCGAACAGGCCGCCGGCCTGAGGCTGCTGTGCTTGTGTGGTGTCGACGTCGAACAGGCCAGCCATCAGGCCACGCTCCCGCAGTGCTCGAAGATCTCAGTGGTCAGTTCCCGCATCTCCTTGGAGAGCGGGGTGATCGTGTCAGGAACTATGTCGGCCCCGGTCGCGCGGCCGGCTCTCACGTCAGCCGGTGTCGCGGACACCGGCAGCAGATCGGCGTACTCGCTGAACAGCAGCCCCTTCTTACGGGCGTTGCGGGCCGGGACTTCGCGGTAGCCGACGATCGTGTCCAGGATCGGGGTGCCCTCGCCGAGCGTCGCGCGGATGTCCTTGCGGACGTCTGCGTGCATGAGGGTGGCCGCACGGTTCGAGCCGTAGAGGAACGCCCCGGCCATCTGGAGGTGGGGGTTCACCTGCTGCTTGACGACCTTGAAGTTCTTGCTGATTCGCTCCATGCCCGAGATGGACGAATCGTCGGAGCGGGTCGGAACGATCAGTGTCCGGGCGCTGCCGAGGACCAGCTGCTCAAGGGAGTCCTGTTCCGGGGCGCTGTCGAAGATGATGCGGTCGTACAGGGGGGCGATCGGCGCGAGGGAGCGGGCGAGGCTGAGGACGACGCCGGCACCTTCCTGCATCATGCGCAGCATCAGCAGGTTCGAGATGTCCGCGACCTGCGGGCCGCCGGGCAGCACGTCAAGGTTGGGGCGGACTTCGCGGATCGGCTGGAGCGGGACGCGGTCGTGGATCGCCCGGTACAGGCCCTGGCCGTCTATGGCGGAAGGTCCCGGCGGGTGGACACCGCGGCCGAAGCGCTTGATGCCGAGGTCGTCGTCGTCCTGGCCCGTCACACAGATGAGGAGGGTGCGGTACCCGGCTTCCGCGGAGTGACCGGCAAGGTGCGCGGCCACGGTGCTCTTGCCGACACCGCCCTTGCCGGTGCCGACAGCGATGCTTTTGTCAGGGGGCTCGATCGCTTGCCCGGCACTCTGGTTCAGCACGAGGTGCCCTTCCTTGTTGCTCATTGTGGACCGCGCCGTGCGCGGCACAAGAGGCATCTTGGCACACCCTCATTCCTTGCCAGCACTGGCTTGCGGGCATCACTCCCCTATTGGGGAGTCCACTCGGACTGCATGATCCATCGAGCGGTGGACGGTGGGGAGTTGACGTTCTCCAGCCCCGGAACCGGGCGCGCCGGTGCTGCTGCCGTGCCCGGCGGGATCGATGGGGCGGGCTGGCGGCTGCACCTAGCTGATCTTGTGCGGCTGGCCGGAGGCAGAGACGGGCCCGGCATTCAAGAGCGGTGCGCATTGAATCCCGATGCTGTCGGCGGTGGACTGCGCTCAGTTCCCGTCCGGCGCAAGGAAGTTGCGCCGCTAACTCCGGTTACGCACACAGTTCGGAGTGCCCGGAGGGGACACCTTTTTTCTGGAGACTGAGGAGATATTCATGCCGTCCACCGACCGCACCCTGATCGTCACGGTGGCTTCGATCGGTGCCGCTGTCGCCGGCGTCACCGTGGTGGTCGCCCCGACCCTCATGCCGGTGCTCGGGATCACGCTGGCGGCGTTCACGGCGCTGATGCTGGTCTTGAAGACGTGAGTGGGCCCGGAACGCAAAAGAGGCCCGTACCCCCGACAAACGCTGTCGGGGGTACGGGCCTCTTCCTTGGTGGTCGTGTGCGTCAGAGCATTCAGGTAACGGGAGCGCCGCGGCCCGGGATGTCCGTGGCTCCCTCCCTGCCGACCGCGGCCGCCAGGAGCGCGAGGGCGTCGGCTTCGTACGGGTCGCAGTAGGCGAGGTGGTCGCTGACGTCGAACACGGCGCCCTTCACGGTGAGCGTGAAGCCGGGCAGGACTGTGTCAGCCTTCCCCTCCAGGTGGGCGCTGAGGCGGTCGACGTCCCGGTCCGTGTGCCGGGCCTGGGTGTAGGGACCGAGGCGCAGCAGGATGTAGCCGCGGTTGTTCTTCCGGCGGGCTTCGACGTGGACGCCGTAGAGCGCCGGTGCCATGCCGACGTCGTCGGGGAGGTCCAGGCCCGCGGCGGCGTGGGTGAGCATCTGGTAGGCCGGATTCCACACTCCGAGGATCGCCTTCGTCTCGCAGCGCAGCCAGCCCTTGCGGGTGTAGCGGTGGGGGTAGGGCGTGTACGGGTAGCCGGGGTGTTCCAGGCAGACGGCGATGAGGTCCGGGCCGTGGTCGTCGCCGGGCCGGGGACGGACGCGCTCGATGAACGGGCCGACCCTGACCGCGGCGTCCTGGTTGCAGCCCGGCGTCCAGGCCTGCGGATTCTTGCGGGCCGCAAGCAACGCACGGAACGCGTCGACGACCGCCTGGTCCTCGGGAGCGAGGGCTTCAGGCGGCGCGTGGCCGCAGCGGCGAAAGAAGGCGCGCTTCATCGGGCGGCCTCCTGTTCGTGGAGGGGTGTGCTCACGTCGGCGGCCGCCGCTTGGCCGGCGCTCCCTTCGAGTTCGGTGTGGCGCTGCTGGAGATGGTCGATGGCCGTGTGGTCGGTCAACGCGGTCTGGATCAGGTCGCGCTGGTATTCCATGCCGGCGAAGAAGCCCGCGTGGTAGCGGCACTGGTCCTGGGCTTCAGCGCAGGCCGGGCAGTCCTCCCAGCCCAGGGCGTCATACGGCGCGGTCTCCGGTCCGGGACGCTCCGATACCTGCCGGTGCACGGCGGGGGAGTATGGACTGCTGTTGGTGAACAGGTCCTCGCGCCAGGTGGGCGGCATCTCGCTGAGGAAGGCGGCCAGGGCGGCCGCGATCTGCGGGTAGTGGTCGTAGAGCGATGACCAAATCCGTGTGGCTTCGGTTTCCGGGTCGAACCGCGGGGCCAGTTCGTGGGCCTCGCGGGTGTAGGTGCGGGTCTTCTCGCGGCGCTCTTCCCAGCCGTTGGTGTCGATCCCGGCCTCGATCGCCGCTCCCAGGATCTGGGGGTCGCTGAGGAACTCGGGGGCCAGCAGCTGCGCGGCCAGGGTTTCGGCTGCGGCCCGGTCGCAGCGGGCGAGCGCGGCCACGGCCTGGTCGGTGAGGAAGGCGCTGCGGCGGGTCCAGATGTCGGCGTTGCTGTACGCGGTGGCCAGCATCCGTGCGCGCAGGCGTGTGAGTTGGGTGGTGCTGTCCGTCATGAAGAGGGTCTCCTTCGAGAAGGTGCTGGCGTCGGCGGGTGCCGGTGTCGTGCTGCGGGGCGGCCGGTGTCGGCGGCCGCCCCGCAGGCATGGCGGTGCCCCGGCCCGCCGAAGCGGGGCCGGGGCACGGGTGGGTGGTGGTCAGCCTGAGAGAGGGACGGGCATGAGGAGGTGGCGCAGCGCGTCCTCGAAGGCTTCGTCGCTGTGCAGCACGGCGAGCCCTGTCCGGGGCCTTCAGATGGTGGTGCTGGTGCGGGCGATGGTGTCGGCGAGGTGCAGCAGCGCCGCGGTGTTGCCGTGGATGGCCGTCGCGATCGCTTCGGCGCCGGCGTCGTTGAGATGGTCGACGTTGAGGCCGTCCATCGCCCGGATCGCCTCCCGGCGGTACTCGCGTGGAGGGGCAGGGAACACGGGGAGTTGACGGCGGGCTGCGGCGATGTCGGCCAGCGAGGTCAGCAGCCCGACCCGTCCGAAGACCGGGCGGTCGTCCTCCCAGTCGGCGGTGTGCAGTTCGACTTCCCTGTCGTCCTCGCTCCACGCCGCGCGCACCTCGTAGTAGGGGTCCCCGTCGAAATCGGCGTCGGTCAGGTGGGCGGGCCGCAACTTGCCGGAGCCGTCGATGCCGGCGGCCGCGATCGGCTCGATGCCAAGGTCGGCGAGGCGCGTGTTGATCAGGTCGGCGTGGCGCCGGGCACGCAGCAGGCCCTGGGCCACGATGTCGATCTGCTGCTCCTGGTGGGCGGCTTCGGCGGCGGCAAGCCAGCCCGGTACGACGGGCTGGTCGGTGGTGGGGCCGGTCATCGGCTGTTCTCCTCAGATGCGTTGGGGTGGCTCGGGGGCCGGGTCAGGCCCCGGAAGGGGCGGACCGTGGTGGATCCGTCGGCGCGGCGGATCGCCACGTTGCGCGGCCCGGCAGCGGGGCGCCGGCCGGGCCACTGGAAGTGCAGCCAGTCGCCGGTGAGTTCGGGGGCGCGACGGGCGCAGTACGGGGTGACGACGGTGACGGGACGGCCGCGTTCGAGGTACACCCGGCCGGTCATGCCACTCACCGGGCGGCCGGGGCAGCGTCGTAGCTCGCGCCGTCCAGGAGCCGTCCGGCTGCCTTCTTGCCCACGCGGCGCATACGGACAGCGTCGGGTGGGGCGAGGGCCTCCCTGCCGTTCCAGGTGCGGCCCTGGGTGTCGATGAGGGTGATGGCGCCGCGGTCGTGTCCGTGGTCCTCGGGGGCGTGTTCTCCCCATTGCTTGAGGAAGAACGGCACTCCTGCCCATGTGCACTGATCACGCAGGTGGCGGGCCCACTGTGGGTGCATGGGGCGTGCCCCGGGTCCGCTCTCTCCTCCCGCGATCACCCAGTCGATGCCGTGGAGGCCGCTCTCGCAGCAGCCGGCGGCGTGGACGTAGGAGGCGGTGAGCCCGTGACCGCGTTCGCTGCCCATGGTGATGACGGCCCGTTTGAGGTTGACGGGCCCCAACAGCGGTTCGCAGGAGAGGAACCGTACGGCGGCCGGGGTTCCCAGCAGGGCGGGGATCCGGATGTCGGCCCATTTCTGGTCTTCGACCGAGACTCCCAGCCACACGTTGGGCAGCGGCTTGCCTCCCAGCATCGCGCCGGCTGCGAGCCAGTCCTCCTGGCAGCGGGCGAAGTGCTCGCGGCCCTGCTGCGCGACGTCGTGCCAGAACGTCGCCCGGGACAGCAGCGCCTTCATGCGCGCGTGCCTCTTGGTGAGGACCTGGTAGGTGTGGCGCGGGGTGAGCGCCATGATCGCGAAGACTTGGGCGATGTACGTGTCGGGGATGTCCTGGTGGAACAGGTCGGACATGGAGTCGAGGAAGATCCGGCGGGGCTTGGTCCAGGTCATCGGCAGCCGCAGGCGTTCGGGGCGCAGGATGATGTCGAAGCCGGCCTCGAAGTGGTGGCCCGGGATGCCGCGCCACCGTTCGGCGAAGGTCGCCGCGTAGCAGTGCGTGCATCCGTCGGAGATCTTCGTACAGCCGGTGACCGGATTCCACGTGCTGTCGGTCCACTCGATGCCGGTGGTGTCAGCCACGGCTCGCCTCCCCGTCGGGTGCGGGGTGGGTGTAGCGGATGGGCTTGCCGATACTGCGGGCGTAGTCGATCTCGCGGCGGGTGCTGTCGCCGATGTAGCCGCCGGGGTTGACCACGAGGACTTCGTCGGCGAGGTCGATCTTCCGCAGGTGCAGGTCGTCCAGGACCTGCTTGAGGCGGTCCGCTTTGGCGGCGGTGTCCCACAGGGGGTGCTGCTCTTTGAGGTTGCAGCCGGGGGCGAGGACGATCCGGCCGGCCACGGTCTCGTACAGGGCGGCTTCGGTGAACTGCTCCCAGAATCGGGTCGATCCGCACAGGACAACGATCGACGGGCGGGAGACGGTGGTGTGGGCGGTGTGGTGACGCATGGGTCCCTTCCTGGACGTGGTGAAGCCCGGGGCGGCCCGCGCGGTGGCGGCCGCCCCGGGCGGGGCGGGTTGGGGTCAGCGGGTGAGACGGACGGGCATGAGCGCGTAGCGCAGGCCCTGTTCGTCGCTGGATGGCCGGCTTGAACGCTGGAGGTGAAGTGGAAGTCGACGGCTTCAGCAGACTCGGTGGTGGGCCAGGACGACAGTGGTGCGTAGGGGCAGGAAAGCGTCATCGCCGGGGGTGGGTCCGGTCGGCTGTTCCTTGTGGGTCAAACGACCGGCACGCTCAGCGACCGGGCCGGGCTACGGTGCTCGTCGTACGGGGCTGACACCGGCCATGGCGGTCGCGCATGACCTCACTTGCAGGGCGACCCTCGCCTGATGTGGCGTCAACTTGAGGCGCTGCACGACTGACGAAGTTCCCTGCACGGACGACACAGTCCCAAGCCCACGATGATCCTAAGGTCCCTGGACGAGGCCAGAGCGAGGGGTCTAACACACCCGCATCACGAGCCTTGTCCAGGCCATCCCCTGCCTGCATCACGCCAGCTCAGACCAAGGATGGAAAGGCTCACCGCGCGCCTGTCACCAGGGCCAACTCCCCATCCACGAGAGGAATTTCCATGAGTATCCGCTCGATCCGACGAGTCAAGGGCGTTATGACAATCGGCGCCCTCACCGCCAGCCTCCTTGGAGGCTCCGCAGTCTTCGCTTCCCCAGCAGCTGCTGCCTATGCCGGGCACTGCAATGTCAATCAGGTGACATCGGTCGGTGTCACCCCCGGCTACTCCATCACTCGGCCGGCTTACATGCCTGAAGGCAGCTACAGCAGAACGGCCAACTGTTGGATGGATTACGGCAGCAGGGGATTCGGCGTGGAGTGGCTCCAGTTCACGCTCAACTCCTGCTATGGGTTCAACCTCGCGACGGACGGCGAGTTCGGGTCGAACACTCGCAGTGCCCTTGCGTCCGCCCAGCAGCAAGAGCGCATCACCGCTGACGGCATATACGGCACTCAAAGTCGTGAGTACTTGAAGTTTCCGCGATACCGGGAGATCAACGGTGACCGCAGCGGCTGCGAGTCGGTCAACTGACGCGTAGAACCATGGGGAGCTCGCCTCTTGCCCTTCTCGGAGTGTGCGGGCGGGATGGTGCTGCGGGGCGGCCGGAGCCGGTGTCCACGGCCGCCCCGCAGACGTCAGGGGCCGGTCGGTCAGCCGGTGAGCCGGACGGGCATGAGCGCGTAGCGCAGGCCCTGGTCGTCGCTGCCGTGGCCGCGCAGGATGGCCGGCTTGACGCTGGAGGTGAAGTGGAAATCGACGGCCTCAGCAGCCTCTGTGGTGAGGGCGTTGAGGCCGTCGATGAGGAAGCCCGGGTTGAAGGCGATGTTCAGGTCGCCGCCTTCGAGGGCGGTGGTCACGTTGTCGACGGCCTGGGCTTCGTCGCTGGTCCCGGCCTCCAGCACGAGAGTGCCGTCGGTGGTGAAGGTCAGCCGCACCGGGGTGTTCCCGGTGGCGACCAGGGCGACGCGCTGGACGGCCTCCTTGAGCGGGGCGATGTCCACCGTGGCGGTGTGAGCAAACTCGGAGGGGAACAGCGCACTGTAGGCGGGCAGGGAGCCTTCGAGGCCGCGCAGGGTGGTGGTGTGGTGGGCGTCGCGCAGGGTGAACAGGCCGCTGGCGCCGGGGGTCCCGGCCAGCGTCAGGTCCAGGGTGGCGGCTTCGGCAGCTGCCTTGGCGGCGTCCAGGAGGTCCTTGCCGGGGGCGAGGGCGGTGTGGTCGGCGTCCAGGTTGCAGTGTTTCCAGCTGATGGTGCGCACGGCGAACCGGTAGCGGTCGGTAGCGGTGAGCGTGAGGGTGCCGGCGTCCTGGTCGTGGCCAAGCGAGATTCCGGCGAGGGACGGAACCGCGGTGTCGTTGCTGGCCGCGCAGGCGACCTGGCTGACGGCTTCGGCGAACGTCCCGCCGGACAGCGTCCCAGAGGCGGGTCCGGGCTGGGGGAGCTGCGGGTATTCCTCGATCGGCAGGGTGGGCAGCGTGAAGCGGGCACTGCCCGCCGACAGGATCAGGCGGGGCCCGGCAAGTTCGAACTGCACGACGCCGCGGACGCGGGCGGCGATGTCGGCGAGCAGCCGACCCGACACGAGAGCGCGGCCGGGCTCGGCAACGGTGGCGGCGACGGTGATGTCGGTGGAGGTCTCGTAGTCGAAGCCGCTGATGCGCAGCGTGTCCTCGGCAGCGTCCAGGAGCAGACCGGCCAGCACGGGGACGGGCGGCCGGGCGGGCAGGCTTTGAGCGGCGTAGCTGACGGCGGCGGCAAGGTCGGTGTGGTCGACGGTGAACTGCACGAAGGGGTCCTGTTCTGTGTCGATGGTCGGGAAACGGTCCGGGCGGGACCGCCTGGTTGCAGGCGGCCCCGCCCGGGCCGTGGGGGTGCAGAAGGAGGGGAGTGCGTCAGGGCGTGTGGTGCGGGTCGTCGTCGGGTCGCATCCAGCACCACTGCTCCAACTCGTAGGCGGACAGCGCGCACAGCGGGATCTGGAGGCGCTGTCCGTACGGGTCTTCGACGGTGAGCTGGTCGGTGTCCCTACGGACGATGACCAGCAGTGCGGGGGCCGGGTCGGTGACGTCGGGACGCAGTGCCCATCCCTGGCCGGGCTCTGCCAGCAGCCACGGGTCCCCGGCGAGGACGCCCTCGCAGACGACCCGGTACGCGACGGTCTCCGGCAGCAGATCGTCCGTCATCAGCTCGCGGACCAGAGGCTGGATGACCCGGGCGGCGCGCTTGGGCCCGATGAGACGGTCAACGATGGACTGCATGCTCGGGGTCCTTCCTCGAGGGCGGCATGTGCTCAGTGGTCGACGGGAGGCGGGGCGAGGGGATCTCGCCGCGCTCGACTGCCTGCACGGCAGGGCCGGTTGGTGCGGGCTGGGGGAGTTGGAGGCGCCGCGCGAGGGCGTGGCGGGCGGACAGGTCGTGGGTGGGGTCGTGGATGAACGCGGCGACTACGGCCATCTGGCCGCGCAGGCGTTGCAGTTCGTCCTCGGCAATGCGTAAGAGCTTCGGGGGTGTCGTGTGTGTGGCAGTCACGCGCCGGCCCCCTGTGCCGTGTACGGGGCGGTCAGTCGGCCGCTCAGGTGCGGGTTGGCGTCGGTGATCTGGCGCAGCAGCTTCGGGGTGGGGCGCCACAGGCGCTGTGCGCCGCGGGCGGGGACCGGCGTCGTCAGCCGCTGCACCCGCGCGAGCTCCCAGTGGAAGCAGCCGGGATCGGACCAGAACGTGCACGGCCCGTCGTCGTCGTGGATGCCGGTGAGGTCGGCGACGGCGACCACCGCCCCGCGCACCGGCTCGTAGTTGTCGTCCAGCCTCGCGCGTACATAGGGCAGAGTCGTGGCCCGGAGGTCGACTTCGGCTCCGGCGTGGATGAGCAGGGTGCCGCGCCAGTGCGTGGACCAGACGCGGTTCTCGATCCGCTTGGCGACCCGGTCGTCCTCGATGGCGATCAGGTCCGACCAGGGCGGCCGGATGGTCAGGCAGCGCAGCGGAGTGCGGTCGTGGTCGGGCACGGTCTTGGGCCGGTTGGAGGCCGTGGCGAGCAGTTGGAGGTTGTGGTGCTGCTGCTGGGAGGTCAGCGGCCGTGCCCCGGCCGGGGTGCGGGTGCGGAAGTAGGTGCCGGTGGGGATGGCTTCGCGGGACAGCCGGGTGAGCAGTGGGCTGTCCGCGACGGGGGCAGCGCTCAGGTGGGACGCCATACTGGGGTCCTCCCTCTCGTCTCGTACGGGATGGATGGGCCCGGGGCAGCCGACTAGCCGCCAAGCACAGGCGGCTGTCCCAGGGCGGAACTTGAGGTCGAAGTCGCTGGAGTTGGTCCAGCTGGAGGGGCTCCTCCAGCCGCTGTACTGTCCCGGTCCCTGCGGGAGCCGGCCGGGACAACGCAGAGTGCGCTCAACTCACGGACGGTTCAGCGAGCTCGGAAGCCAGGTGGACGGTGCCGAAGCCTTCGGCGAGCAGCTGCTCGCGGGTGGGCGTCAGCTCATGGAGTTCGCGTACGACGTGCGGCGGAACAACCCGGTCGCGGGCGGTGTTCTGTGTCTCCACCGTGGCGAGCGGGACGTCGAACAGGACTGCTGTGGTGGGGCGTTGCCAGTAGCGGGCGCGGGCCAGTAGTCCGGCTCTCACGTGCGCCATGACGTTGGTGGAGTCGAGAATCGTGCAGAGGTTCCGGGCCAGCCGCGCGTCCAGGAGCAGGTTCTGGATCTTGGCTGCGACCGGGGTTGCGGTCTGGTCGGCCTCGGAGTCGGTCGCGGCCAGCCGGTAAAGATCGAGGCAGATGCGCCAGCTGGCGGGGTACCGGGCGGCGAAGGTCGACTTGCCGCAGCCGGGCGGGCCGACCAGGGCGCACACGGTGCCGGCGGGCAGGGTCAGCGGTTGCATCGGGTCCTTTCAGTGGAAGGGGCCCCGGCCGTGCCTGCACGGCGGCGGGCACGGCGCTCGGGGCGGGTGGGCGGCGGTCAGCCGGAAGTACGGTCAAACGTGTGGATGACGGCTCGAAGCCGGGACCCGATCCACGCTCCGACCTGCGGGGATACGGCGTTACCGAACCCGTCGACCTGGCCGCTGGCGGGACCCCAGACGGTGAAGGTGCCGCGGTAGTCGCGGAAATTCACGTCGAAGCCGCAGCCTCGGCCGATCTCATGGGCAGCCATCATGCGGAAGTAGCAGTCCTCAAGCGGCAGATCCGTGAGCGCGGCCCGCCACTGCGCCATGAGCAGAGCAGTCGTGTCGCGGGCGGTGAGCGTGCCCAGCGGGTCACTGAGCGGGTGCGGCGCGGTCTCGTTCCCTGTGGCGCCGTTCTGCTTGAACCAGCCGGCGGCAGAGACGACGCCGGGGATCTGCTCGGCAGTGAACGTCGGCATCGCCTCGGTGTGCACCGCAGGGACGGTGTTCTTCCGGTAGGGGACGACTCCGGAGGACACCACGGCGAGGGTCTCCGAGCCGACCTGGGTGGGCAGCGGCTCGCCGACACCGCGCGGGCCGCCCTGGAAGTTGTCGACCGCGATCGCGACCGGCGGCGTGAGGAGCCCCGTGGTGTTGGTGGCAGGCTGAGCCCACAACGGCTGGTCGAAGCCACGCGAACGGCAGTTGGATCCCGGACGCTCGAATGTGTTCCCGGCGGCGGCGATGATCGCGCCGGTCGACAGCATCGAGGGCTCCTGCCGGCTGGTCTGCGTCACCACCGGCTGCCACGGATGCCGCCCGGAGCCGTGCACGGCCGGCGACGGAATGAGCACCGCGGGGAAGTCGGCGAACCGCTGGCGGCACCGTTCCGCGCGGGCCATCGTCGACCGTGCGAGCGGCCCGGTGAACCCGTCCTTGAACGTCTTGACCGGCTTGTCGCCGATCCGAATCCCGAGGTCGCTTAGATCGAGCGCAGCCAGCGACGGCGTCATCGGCGGGACGACTTCACGGCGGCAGCTCGGGCACCGGTAGTTGTACTGCTTGCCGTAGCGCACCGACCCGCTGTCCGGGACCCCGGTCTTCCACGTCCACACCGCCTCAACATCCCTGTCGCAGTGCAGGCACCGCGACACCGGCCGGTGGTCGAGGTCAGGGGCGGGCAAGGACTTGTCCCAGAACGCGATGTACAGCCGGTCGCGCGACTGCGGCACACCGAAGAACATCGAGTTCAGGTACAGCACCTTGTGCCGGTAGTTGAGCAGATCGAACTGCCGCAACCACCACCGGTAGGTGCTGCCGTCGCCGACCTTCGGGCGGTTCGGGAGCGCGGGCCCCCACGAGGTGAGTTCCGTCGTGCACTCAACGAGGATCAGCCGCGGGTGGTGCTTGGCGGCGTAGTGCAGGACGCACGACGCTGTCGCCCGATCCCGCTCGGACTTCGTGACCCGTGCCTCATAGTCGGGGTCGTCGAAGCCGAACAAGGTCAAGCCCTGCTCATATGCCTTGATCGTGTTTGCCTGGCTATGGCTGGTGCAGCTCACGCCCGCAGCCAGGAGGTCCGCTGCGGGGAGGTCCCGGGCGTCGTGGTAGTCGGCTGCTTCGGGGTCGACCAGGTCGGCGATCCAGTGCTCGGCCTCGGGGTGATTCGCCTCGTGGACCTGGACTTTGTACGGGTCGTGGTTTGCGGCCATGATCGTGGTGAACCCGGCGTCCCCAATGCCTTTGGTGAGGCCGCCGAAGCCGGAGAACAAGTCGACGGCGACGTAGTCGTCGTGGCGGAACCGGCGGCGTCTGGTGGCCGGCCGGTGCGTGGCGGTGCGGCGCTTCTTCTTGGACACGGGGGCCATCAGGCGACGACACCGACCCAGTCGAGTCCGTGGCGCAGCTGGAGGCGGCGGCGCAGACCGGCGCGGTCCCAGGAGGTGGTCGCAGCCCAGATGCCGGTGGGGGTCAACTTCGGGTTGGCGAGCGCCCACTTGAGGCAGCCGGCCGCGATCGGGCAGCCGCGGCAGGCCGTGCGGGCACGCTCGATGCGGTCCCGGTCGTCCTTGCTGTTCTGACCGAGCTCATGGACGAACAGAGCGGGGTCCGTGCGGCAGGCCAGCGTCGTGTTGGTGTGGGGGAAGGGGATCCGGGGATCGGCCTCGGGGGCCGGTGCGGTCGCAGTGCGCATGGATGAGCCCTCCTTGCGGAGCGATCGAAGAATGAGGGGAGAAGAGGTGCCGCGCCGTCAGGCGTGGTCGTCGGCGGCCTTGCCGCGCTTGGGCTGCGGGTCGGAGGCAAACCGGCCCTGCCGTGCTTTCACGGGGTTGGCGGTGATCCACTCCTCGGCACAGACCTTGTGGACCGGTTCGTCACGGTGGGAGCGCATCGGCGTCGGCTCCGTGCACAGCACGCACGGCAGGTCCCGCCAGCGGTCGAAATGCTGGTGGTGCTTCCAGACCAGGAGCTCGCCGGGAGCCGGAACCAGGCCCGGCTCGAACGGCTCCGGCTTACGGGGCCTGGCAGTCATGCGGCGGGCAGATGGGTGCCGGGGCGGCCTGGGCGGCGGCCGTGGACCGCGGGCGCGTAGGCGTCCTGACGGGTCGCCACATACCCGAGCGGCTGCTGGCCCGTCTTGACCTGATACATCGCCGTGTCCGCGCCGCGCAGGAGCCGGGAGGCGCCGGCCGCGTCGGGCAGGTCGGATGCGCGGGCGATACCGATGGACACCGCCGGGCGCAGGATCTGCCCCTCGATGTCGCGCAGCGGTTGCCCGTCGTGATGGACCGGCTGTGCCAGCACCTCGCGCAGCGCGAGGACCTCGCGGACCGCCGCGGCGCGCGGCAGCAGCAGCGCGACGCCGAACTCGTCACCACCCAGGCGGGCGGCGAGCCCGCTCCGGCCGGCGGCCCACGCACTCAGGCGACGGCCGGTCGCGGCGATCAGGGCGTCACCGGCGGCGTGCCCGAAGCGGTCGTTGACGGTCTTCAGGCCGTCGACGTCGGCGACCAGGACGTGCAAGTACTCGCGGCGGGCGCGGGCAAGCCGGTCGACCCGGTCGATGAGGATGTCGCGGCCGGGCAGGCCGGTGAGCGGGTCGCGGCGGGCGGTGTGCAGCTGGCGGCGTACGCGGACGTCGTCCGCGAGGACCGCCAGGGCGAGCGGCACCGCGGTTGCGGCGATGACGAGTGTGCGGGACGGCAGCCGTAAGGCGCCGGATCCGGGCATGATGGTCTCCGTTCTCGCCCTTGCGGGCGGGCATGGGAGAGGCGCACCCCGGCTGTCCAGGCTTGGGGGTGCGCCTCTTGTCTTTGATCATTCGTTCCTGGTCTGACCAGGCGGTCGGGCGTGCTGGAAGGTGCTTGTCGTCTCGCGACGGAGACGGGAAGCATCCGGGGCGGCCGGCCTGCCTCCTAGCTGTGCCATCTCAGGAGGTTGGTGCCCCGGCCTTGCTCATCGCTCGGTAGGCGGCGAGCATGTCGCCGATCTTCTGCCGCGACTTGCCCAACTCCCGGGCGATCTCGGCCTGGGTCCAGTCGCCGCTGTCGACGGCTTCGGCGATGGCGGCGCCACGCTCGTGGGCGAGCGCGCCCTTGGCGACGTCGATCAGTTCGGGGGCGCGGCGGGCCCGTTCGAGGGGAGGCAGCGCGGCGAGCTGCTGGAGCGCGGTGATGAGTTCGGGGAGTGTGGCCGGCCTAGTCATGGGCGTTCTCGTTTCTTCGTGCGGGAGGGGGCCGGTTTCCCGGCCCCCTCGGTTGGTCTAGTTCATGAACTCCGCGTATCCGCTCTGCCGGCCTTCGAGGACTAACCGGCCGGTCCGCCGGTCGCTGAGCTCCAACTTGTGGGTGCTGTCGTAGCGGGCGGCCCACTCGTCGAACATCTCGTAGGCGGTGTCCTCGTCGACCTTGAAGTAGAACCGCTTGACCGGGGTCTTGTCGGCGTTCTTGATCTCGATCTGGTAGGTCTTCATCTCCGCTGCCCTCTCTGCTGTTGTCGTCCTTACACATGTAAATGTACCCCCCTAAGGGGGTACGGTCAACCCTAGGGGGGTACATTCTTCAAGATTTTCAGTCCGGGGCTCTGACCAGGACTTTCGCGTCGCCGGTGCCGTGCAGCTGGTCGAAGGACGCCAAGCCGTAGACATCCCACAGCAGCTCTCGTTCGAAGACTTCGTGTAACCAACGTCCCGAGACACCACACCTAGCCGATGCTGCGGCCGTCCCCGGGGTCCCGGGCCGGTACCCAGTGGCTGACGCCGTGGTTCGGGCTGAGCATGGACGTATGGCATCCACACCGATGGACCGTGAGTCAGCCGACCGCATCGGCGATGCCGCGGCGCGGGACCCGGAGAGTCCGACCGCAGTGTCGGGATTCGATGAGCGGGCCGACGCGGCAGCAGAACGCAACGAGCCGGACGACTGGGATGACGACGACTGAGTGAGGCGGCTGCCGAAGGTGCCGTGGCTACGGCCGGCCACCCAGCGCAGGCACCGGCTGGACGCTGTGGCAGTCCGGGGTGCGGTCGTCGTGCAGGGACAGGCCGTGGGTGGGCCGGAGCTCCGCGAGGAGTTCCAGGAGGACCTCTTCCGTGTCGAGGACGATGTCGGTGTAGCCGCGGCCGCAGGTGCACGGCACGATCAGCGTCAGCACGTCGCTCGCCCCGTCGGCCTCCGTGATGTGCAGCGTGTGGTGCAGCCACAGGCCGCCGCCCAGGCTCGCCACCGCGGACGCCTCGAAGCGGCGGGTTCCGTGCTCGCGCACGGTGGGGTAGCCCTGCCAGGTGTCGGGGTCGACGGCCTGAGCGAGCGAGTAGGTGTAGGCGCGGTAGACCCAGTGCGCTGCGCTCGTCTCGGCTGTGTCGCGTTCTTCTTCCTCGGAGCCCTCGTCGACGGCCTCGGCGGCGAGCTCCATCAGGTGGGCCAGCGGGGAGTGCGGATCGTACGGGCGGGCCGGGGTGTGCAGGGTGTCGGCCATTGGCTCTCCTGTCCGGGTGGGGTTGTGCGCGGGCCGGGCTGTCCGGTCCTGCGCCCGGCCCCGCACCGGCCTCCGCGATCGGCGGCATGGTGCGGGGCGGGACGCGGGACCGTCAGGCCAGAGCGCCGATCGCGGCCACCAGCAGGAGGGCGAGAGCGGTCAGGATCAGGTCGACCGCACGCCGCAGGTACGTGAACTTCTGCACGGCGATGAGGGACAGGACCTGGATGCGGGCGGCCCGAGTGTCGCCGTCCATGCAGGCGCGGATCCCGTCTTCGTCCATGCCTGCCCAGTACGGGAACGACGCCCGGTCGTCGCCGCGCAGACGCGGCCTCACGACCAGGAGCAGCAGCACGGCCGCGGCGGCCAGGGCGAGCACGCCGGCCGCGCCGAAGACCCGCGTGACACCCGGCAGCTGGTTGTTGGCGAGGGAGGTGAGTCCGGCGAGGCAGGCTCCGGTGAAGGCGAGCAACAGACTCGACTTGCCGTCGGTGCGGGCGATCTCGCTGCCGACCGCGGCGCAGGCGGTGTCCAGGTTCGTGTCGACGTGGGAGTCGGGGACCGTGGTCATGGGCAGTGGCTCCTCTTCTCAGCCGTGCTGCCGGCGGTCGGTGGCGGTCATGTCGGCGATCGTTTCCTCGAAGGGGCGGTCGTTCTCCAGGACGGTCTCCGTGATGACCTCAGCGGCGCGGCCGCTGTCGCCGGCCTGTACGGCGGCCCGGAGTTCGGCGGTCTTGTCGGCGATGAAGCCCATGCGAATGTCCTCTTCTGTCGGAGCGGGTTCGTCGGTCACGCGGCCAGCGAGTGCGTGGCCGGGGCAGCGGTGTACGTGGTCGGGTCGGCCGGGGTGCCGTCGTGGCATTCCAGGCAGCAGCCGAACCTGCGCAGGGGCAGGCAGAAGTAGTAGCGGCGCTTGCACTTCGGGCAGGTCTGCCGGGCGGCCATCGCACGGTCCAGCGCCCGTTCCTGAGCCAGCGTCGGCGTCCGCTTCGGCTTCGCCAGGTCGACGCGGAACAGCCGGCCCCGGGTGGGGTGGTTGCACGAATACTGCGGCCGGTAGCCGCACCACGCGCAGCGCAGAATCGCGACCGGCCCACGGTTGCCGTCCGGGCCGCGGTTGTCGCCCGGGCTGAGGTTCAAATCCCTCAGCTGGCGCCAGGTAACCAGCCCTTCAGGGACGGCGCCGCGATCGTATTCCGGCAGGGTCGCGCGGCTGCGGGGCACCCGCTTGATCTCGCGGTGGCGCCTCTTCCTGGTCCGGGAGCGGGGCATCACCGCCTCCAAGGGCTGGGTAGCCGGGCCGGACGCCGCGGGTAGCGGGGGCCGGGCCGAAAGGGGCGGGGTCGGCCGATCCGGCGGCGCGGGCGGGGGATGAGCACGGCGGGTTCCTCCAGAGGTTGGAGCAGAGACAGCCGCGCCCGCCGACGAAGTGTTCGTCGGCGGGCGCGGTGGTGCGGTGCGGCAAGCAGCGGTGGAGGCGGCCGGGCTACGACGCGTCCGGGGCGGGCATGCGGGCCGGGATCGTGGCGGCCGGAGACGGCGTGGTCGCCGGGACGCTCTCGCCGCTCTTGGAGGCCAGGACGACGGCGATCACGATCAGGGCGATCAGCGCGAGGCGCACCAGGAGCGGCATCCTGCGCTTGGGCGGCTCAGGTATGAACCAGCCCCGGACCGGGGTGGTGGGGGTGGACCGGGTCCACGGCATGACGGAGCTCCTTGCGATCGGTGAGGTGGTGCGTGTGCCGGGAGGCCTGTCCGGACCTCGCGCCCCGCGCCGGAGCACGGTGAGGCGAGGACCAGGCGGAATGCCCGGAAGCGAACACGTGAGAGGGCCCGCACCCTCGGGGTGCGGGCCCTCCGCAACAGCGGAACGTCCGTCAGAGATCGGACGGGAGCTTCTCTCCGGTCTCCGCGTTGTACGCGATCCCGGTGGGGGACAGGCGGATTGAGCGGGATTCTGCCCGGTCGCCTTTCTTCCAGGCCTTTCCGCCGATCGCGATCCGGACGGTCACGTCGGCGAGTGGGTCTTCGACCGGCAGGGCGATCTCAGGAGTTTTGGGGAACCAGCGGTCGTTTCCGAGGGTGCTCTGGGCACTCTCTCCTGAGGAGTCGATGCGCAGATACCTGGCGTTGCGATCGAAGTAGCTGCGCAGTTCCAGGATGACGCGATCCCTGTCACTGTTCCAGTGCGCCACGACGTCCGCTTTGACCCCGTCGATGTGCAGCGCTGCGCCTGACCTGCCCTTGTACGCGGCGGCCTTCTCTTTGCGGTCCTGGGTTTCCTGCTCGTTCTGAGAGTGCTGCCACACGCCCCCAGCCGCGATGGACAGGGCCGCGACCGCGGCAACGTAGGGCCAGGTACGCCGACGCCCTCGCTCAGGCTGTCCGTCACCAGGCGTCGGTAGGGGTGCGGGCGGCTCGGGGACGCTGTGCCATGCCGGGGAGCCGCCGCTCTTCTCGAACCACTCGGCGTCACGGTCGTTACCCATGCCGGCGACGGTAGCGCGCAGCTGCGCGGCATGTCCGGGATCGCCTTGCAGTTCTGCCACTTGGGCCCGGGTCTCCGTCCAGGCAAGGGCCTGGCCGGAGTTGAGCCCGTGAGTGGTGATGTCCTCCCGCTCGCAGACGGCTGCCAGCTGAGCGGCCTCGTTGAACCGGCCTTCCATCGCGGCCTGGAGGACAGACTCGTGCCGGGCAAGGTCGTTGATGACGTTCGGCGGCATCGACTCCCAGTCCCAGTCGTCGTTATCTGCCGTGAACGGCGCGTACAGGTCCAGGTCCTCGCCCGGGTCAGCGGTCGGGTCGGCGTCGACCCTGGCGTCCTCGATCAGCTCCGGGACCGGTTCTGCCGAGGCGCCCGGTTCGGCGGTCAGGGACTGCTGTGCCATGCGGCGCCGCGACGACGTGTCCGTGAGCGTGGCTTCGTCCGTGGTCAGGATGGTCTGGACGATGTCGACGTAGTCGGGGCCGACCTTCCACACGGCCTGTCCCGGATCGAGGGTGGGGATCCTGTCGACTGCCCAGGCGGGCAGTCCGAGCAGGCCGCCGACGATCGCGGCCTCTTCCGGGCCCAGGCGTCCGACGTGGGCGATCTCGCACAGCCGCGCCAGGTCCTGGGCCTTGCCGTCACCCAGGTCGGACAGCGTGTGCATCACCACGTCCAGCGACAGCCCCGCTTTCCGCGAGTTCTTCAGCAGCCGCTGGATCAGCTCGGAGGTGGCCGGGGACAGCAGGATCTGCCAGGCCTCTTCGAGCACCAGGTGCCGGTGCACGGCGGTCGACTGACGCAGCCACACATGCTCTGCCCAGCAGGACACCGCGGCCATCAGCGACGGGATCGCGGGACTGTTGCGGTCCAGGTGGGAGAAGTCGAAGGAGATGATCGGCAGGTCCGTTTCGGGCAGGGTCGCGTCCTGGCCGTCGAAGAGACCACGGAGCGAGCCTTCGGTGAAGCGGGACAGGCCGATCGCGGCGCCCTCGCCCCACTCGGTCAGTTTCGCGGCCGGCCAGCGGCCGTCTTCCGGGCTGACCAGGGCGTCCACGACCCCGTTGAGCGAGGTCGCTTTCGGGTGGGTCAGCGCGTGCTGAAGTGCGTGGGTGGCCTGGTGGGTGAGCGCGCCCGGCTCGACCGCCAGGATCAGCGACCGGACCAGCTGCTCACGCACCTCGGTCGGGAACAGTTCACTGACCGGGTTCAGGGTGAACGAGCCGGCCTCGATGACCCGGCCTCCCAGGGAGCGCGCGAGCGGCGCCCACTCGCCGCTGGCGTCCTCGCCGAAACTATCGATGACGACGGCCTGGTGGCCGTGGTCGCGGATCTCGCGGTGCAGACGGGTCTTTGCGGTGGTGCTCTTGCCGGAGCCGAGACCTCCCAGCGCGAGCACGTTCGTCGACGGCAGCAGCCTGTCGGAGGTCTGGACGGGGGAGAGGTGGAAGGGCCGTCCGTCCAGCAGGGACCGACCGATCGGGATACCGGGAAAGCGGGCGCTGGAGGCGACCAGCGGAGCCGTGATCGCGGCGTGGGTGGTGGGCAGACGAATCACAGGATTGCCCCTTTCCGTGTGGAGGCTCCGTGCGGGCTGGTCATCACGTGGGCGCGGTGCTGCTGGCCCGCGAGCCAGTCGAGACGGATGCGGTGCCGGTCGGCCGCGAGCGAGGCCTGCCAGCGGGCGTCGGTGACGGTCTCGGGGCTGTCGGCCCACACGGTCAGGTAGGCGTCGACGTCGACGAGGGTCGCGCCGTTGACCAGCTCGCCGTGTGTCGTCCCGCTGGCCATGTCCTGCGCGTCGGCCTTCACTTTGTCGTTGGTGAAGGCCTCGCTCGCGGCGCGCTGCCACTTCGCGGACCGGCGGGACTGTCCCGCCGGCAGCGGCCGGTACAGCACCGCGACGGACCGGTCGGCCCCCGGACCCAGCAGCAGCTTCGGCATGAGGTCGCCGCTGGTCTCTTCGGGCCAGGCGGTGATGCGGGCCGTGGCCGCGTGGCGGCCGTCGTCCAGAGCGACCCAGCCAGACCCACGGCCGGTCACGGTGGGAACCGGCCCGGGGGTGAGCGGGGTCAGCGCCCCCAGGGCGGCGAACTCACCCGCCAGGCTGTCGAGGATCCGGCCCGGGTGACCGACCAAACCCTTGGGCACGTGAACGGAGATCGTCTGGGTGTGGGTGGTGTGCTCGCGGGCTGTGGAGTGGTGGGTGACGTGCACCTGCACGCCCGCCTGGCGGGCTTGGTCACCGGCGAACGTCAGCGCGCGGGCGAACGCCTCGTGGAATGCGGCCCGCAGCTGCGGGTCCTGCATGGTGCCGTGCTGCGGGTACAGCTGCCAGGTCGTGGTCGCTCCCGCGTGGCCGGCCATGGCGTCGGGGGTGGTGTGCTCGCGCAGGTGCCGGTAGCCGACACTCGCCCACCGGGCAATCGAGCGCGGGCCCGGCGCCAGGTTCAGCAGCGCCGCGGCCGCGCCGACCGCGCCGAACGTCCAGATCGGGGGTGGGGTGAGCATCGCCGACATCAGGACGGCGCCCCCGACCCCGGCGTTCGCTTTCGTCAGCAGGGATTCGACGGGGCTGAGTCCGCGCTGGAGGGCGGGAATGCGGTAGCCGGGGGTCAGGGAGTACACGGATGGAACCTCCTCAAGTGTGTGGCTGCGAAAGGGCCCTGGCCCTGGCGTTCGTTCTCGCCGCCGGGGGCGGGAGGGCGAACGCCAGGGCCAGGAACAGCCGGCTCGTTACGGGTTGGGGGACTGGTTTCGCGCCGCGCGCATCTGCGCGTTGCGCTCCGTGCGGTCGGCGGCATTCCTCCGGGTCCGCGCGACGGTGGACGCGGGGGTCAGCCGTCCCTTCCGCTCCTTCTGCTGGACGCCGTAAGCGGCGAACAGAACCCCGCGGTCCTGCGACATGGCGCGGCCTGGGCTGTCCACGGTGCGGGGGTGCCGCGGGGCGTTCTCCCGCTCATAGACGTCCGGTGCACCGGCCCGCACGACCGCACGGGCCAGCGGGCTGGCAGTGCGGCGTTCCACCATGGCCCGGGCACCGCGGGCGATCCGGGGCCCGAAGTACGGCAC
Organism: Streptomyces umbrinus; assembly: GCF_030817415.1. NCBI lineage: Bacteria > Bacillati > Actinomycetota > Actinomycetes > Kitasatosporales > Streptomycetaceae > Streptomyces > Streptomyces umbrinus. Next base: position 37,066 of record NZ_JAUSZI010000001.1, read on the forward strand.
CCCGTGGAAAATCATCCGCAGCATCAGGGCGTCCGCGGCGACCAGGAGCACGGAGTCGACCACGAGCGACCCCTTGGTGAGTGCCGCGAACGGGCTGACCAGCAGCAGAGCGAACGGGGCGAACATCAACCCCAGCAGCCGCGTTGCCCACCGCTTGACCGCGTCCGTGTCGCCCCCGCGGGCCAGCGAAGCCAGCACCACGGGAGCCAGGCACACGAACGCGAGGATGCCGAGCTGGCGGGTCATGAACACCAAAGCGGCAAACGCCAGGCACACGACCAGCGCACTGAAGATGATCAGCAGGGCGAGCGGGTTCTCCTTGTCCGCCGCCTTCTCCATGTCCTGGCTGATGACGCCGAACAGGGTCCCCTCGTCACTGCTGAACGCGACCGTGAACGCCTCGCTCACGGCCCGGTTCAGCAGCATCACGATCCCCGGGACCGACGCCATGCCGACAACGGCCGCCAAGGTCCACCCGGTCGACGCCCCCATCTGCCTGAGGCGGGGAACGCCCTGCCAGGCGGTCAGGGCGCACACGACGACGACACAGGTGAAGATCGCGACAGCCAGGTGCTGACCGAGCCACAGGAACTGCTCGTACACCCCGCTGTGTGCCTTCTCCGGTGCCCACGCGTCTTTCGGCGCGATCAGTCCATTGATCTTCTTGATGAGGCTGTCGGCGAGGTCTCGGACGCTGGTGACCGCGCCGTCGGTGAGACCGCCGCCAGCGCCGCCGGTGCCGGGGGGACCGTCCGAGTCCCCCCGTTCGCAGTACGCCTTGCCCGGGCCCTTGATGGCGTCGCACGGATTGTCTGCCACCGCGGTCAGCCCTTGGCTTCGGTCACGGTGGAAAACAGCGTGTCCCCGTACATCGCCAACACGACGGCGACGAACAGGGTGCCGACCGCCATGCTCCCCTTCTTCAGCGCGCCCTTGGGGTCGTTCGACAGCTGCAGCAGCATCCGCAGGGCGATGACGGCGATCACGGCGGCGATGCCCTTGGTGACCAGACCGCCGCCGGTGAGGCCGATCGTGTCGAAGAAGTCCTTGAAGCCGGTGGACATGTCGACGGGCTTGGCGAGGGTGGTGAGCTTACGCATGGATCAGATCTCCTTGGAGTTTCGGGATACGGGCCGTGTGACGGCATACAGGTCGGTCATGGAATCCAGCGGGGAATAGCGGACCTTTGTGCCGGGCCTCGGGGCGTCGATCATCCAGCCGCCGCCGACGTAAATGCCGACGTGGTGAATGTTCGTGGCGCTGTCGCCGTAAAAGACGAGATCCCCGGGGCGCACCTTTCCGGGTTTTACCGGTTCGGATGCGGCGTACTGCTGTGCTGCCGTGCGGGGCAGATTGATTCCTGCCTTCGCGTAGGCGTAGAGGCTGAGTCCGGAGCAGTCGAATCCGGTGATGGATGCTCCGGACCGGCCCCTCGGGGAGCAGCATGTTCCCTTGCTGGGGCCGTCAGCGTTTCCGCCGCCCCACGAATACGGCATGCCGATCATTGCTTTCGCCGTATTGATGGCGGTGGCAGCCTGTTTCGTGGTGGCGGATTTTCCGCCGGACGACTGGTTGGCGAGTGCGCTGATGGAGCGGACGTAGTTCTGTGTCTCTTTGTAGGGCGGGACGCCGCCGTACTTGCGTACGGCGCCGCTTCCCGCGTTGTAGGCGGCCAGCATGTTGTTCTGCTTGTTACCGGGAACGTCCTTGACGTCTTCGGCGATGGTGCACAGGTACTTGGAAGCCGAGGGGATGGCGTCTGCGGGGTCGCTGACATCGCGTTTCCCGTCCCCGTTGCCGTCGATTCCGTGGGTTTCCCACGTGGACGGCATGAACTGCGCTATCCCTTGTGCGCCGACCGGCGATTTCGCGTCCGGATTGAATCCGGATTCCTGTGTCAGGAGCGCGGCGAGCAGGTTCGGGCTGACCTCGGGGCAGGTATTTCCGGCGTCCTCGATCAGCTTTTTGTATTCGGCGGGAACTGCCATGCTGAGCGCCGCTCCGACGGGGTTGTCGCCGGCGGTGGTCACGAGTGCGGCCACGGCGACGGCCGCGGTCGCGCCCAGGCCAACGGTGACGGCTGCAGAGGCTCTCAAGGGGTTTTTCTCTCCCTCCGGGGTTGATCACGTTTTTGCTGATCAAGTCCGTCATGGCGGTCCGTTGGAGACCCGTCATGGGTCCGTCGTGCTGACCTGGCGGTGCCGGGTCCACGACGGGTCCATGACGGGGGGCACGACGGGTTGCCATGACGGGTCACGAGTCGGACAGTGCGGCCTGCTTGAGGGCGGTGAGCTTGTATCCGCGCCCCTTGTTGGTCGCTTCCGGGCCGACCCTCAGCAGCTCCTTGAGTTCCAGTCCCAGCTTTCCGGGATTGGACTCGTGGATTCCGAGCTCGGGACCCAGGTCCTTCGACCTGATGAAGTCGACTCCCCGCTCATGCATGATCGCGATCGCCTTTTTCACCGGGGTGTCCGGCGCGGCCTCGATGCGCTTTTCCTTGCGGGCCAGGATGTCGTCGACGACTTCCCAGATGAAATCGTCCTTGAAGCGGATTCCTCGGACGAGTTTCGAAGCGACACCGTCGAAGTAGACGCCCTGGCCTTGAATGCTTGCGTCCATCAGCGCCGGGTGGATCGGGGATTCGGTCTTGAAGTAGTCCGATCCGAGCGCAACCTGTGCGCTGCCCTTGCCGGACACGTAGAGGCAGATACGCCTTTTGAACTGGTCGCGGACCTCGACCGGAACCGCCCGGTCGGAGGGGCGCTGAGTCATCATGACGACAGTGATGCCGCATTCGAGACCTTTTCGCACCAGCTCGGAAGAGTTCTTCACGAGCCGCGCCTTTTCTTTGATCGCTTCCTTGCTTCCGTCGCTTACGTAGTAGTCGGCCACTTCGTCGGCGATGAAAAGGATTTGCCGGTGGCGCGGCTTCGGCCTGCGTTCGCGCATCGCCTCGTTGTCGAGTTCGTAGCGGTCCTGCTGCTTCTGCAGGAGTTCGCACACCATCGAGTCGAAAACTGCTGTCCTGCTGGACGACTCGTAGCGGACCGCCAGTTTCTCGAAGCGTACGAGAGCGCCGGGTTTTCCTTCGATGAGGTACACATCGAGTTCCGGCCCGTATGCGATATACGCGCAGGTGATCAGGGCGATCGTCAGCGTTGACTTTCCGGTCTGCGTCATACCGGCGACGAAGAGTGCGCCCTTGGTGAAGTCGTCGATGCCGACCAGTTCACCGGTCATGCTGTGCGCGAACGGGATGCCGTCGTGGGCGAGGATCATCTCGCGGGTCGGCGGCGTGAACGGATCGGTGAACGGCGGCTGCGCGAGCACCGTCATGTCGACGTCGCGCTCGCTCGGCTCACCGCGCTCGACCTGCGTGCGCAGCCGGGTCGCCCCCAGGGCGCCGGCGACTTCACCGGCCTTGGCGGCCACATGCCTGTAGGTGAGGCCGACGGGGACCTTGAACTCGTAGCGGTTGCCCAGCACGTGGGGCAGTGGTGTCACGACGGATTCGTCCGCGCGCACGTACTGGCCCCGTCCGATGGCTTTGCTGGCTACGAGCGCCTGGGTGAGCTGCTCCTCACGGGCGGGCCCGTCACCGGCCGCTGCATCCTGTGCCGGGGCCGTGGACGTCTTCTGCGCCGGTTCCTTGGCCAGCAGGGCCAGGAGGCGGCTGCGGGCCTGCCAGGCTCCGTAGCCGAGGGCGACCAGTGTTCCTGCGGTGAGCAGGACGGTGGCCGGCCAGTTCAGGCCGAGCTTGTCTTTGATCGCGGCCAGGATGCCGAAGACCACGGCCAGGCCGCCGATTCCGCCGGCGGTCTGCCCATACAGGTCCTCACCAGCACTGACCTGCTGTTTCTTCTTGCTCATATCCCTCCTTCTTCCGGTCGCGAGCACACGGAAGGGGCCGCGCGCTCGGGTGGTTTCTGGGATTTCGGCGGTGCTCGCCGGGTCTGCTTGCCGGGTCTGCGGCGGATCCGCTCGCCAGGTCACTCGCCGGGTCTGCACCGGTCGACTGCGCTGTTGGGTTCCGGCAGTCGCAGCAAAGGCCAGGCCGCAGGGGGTGCGGGCTGGCCTTCACTGGTGGTGCCGGACGGGGAGGCGGTTCAGGCGCCCGCGTCTTCGGGCTCTTCCTCCGCGCGCTCTTCCTCGGTGTCGGTGTCGGCCTCTTCCTCCTGGCCGGCCTGGTCGGTGCTCTCTTCCTTCGACAGCAGCGCTGCCCAGGTGCGGCGCACGCGCTTCTCGCTGCCGACGAAGCAGCCCTCGCGGAAGAGGTCGCGGGCCGCGCGGTAGGACAGCGGCGGGTCGTCGCGGTAGCGCAGGTGCCGCAGCACCACGGCGAGCTGACCGTCGGTCAGCGTCTCGCCGGGCTCCGGAGTCGGCACACCCGCCACGGCCGCGAGCTGCGCAAGCGTGACGGCGTCACGGCCCGCGTCACGGTCGGCGTGCCCCGAGCCGTGCCGCTCACTGTGCCGGTCGTGGCCCGGATCGCTCTGGCCTGCGTGACTGCCGTCGGCGTCTGTGCCGGATGCGGCACGCCCGCCCGGCAGGGCGGGCCTGTTGGCCCCGGAGCCGTCACGGCTGGCCGTGCCGGGCAGGGCGGGCGCCGTGGGCGTCCACGTGCCGAGCTCCGGCAGGCGGATCGCCGCGACCGAGGCGGGCAGCGCCTTCTCCGCGACGGTCTTCGCCGTGGTCTGCGCCTGGCCGTGCAGCTTCTCGGTCATCTTCTGCTGCGTCTTGAGCACCGACTCGCGGTAGGCGGTCTCCGCTTCGGCCACCCGCTTCTCCAGGTCGGTCGCGCACTCCAGCAGCTCGATGCGGTGCGCGGCTTCCGCCTCCATCGTCTCCAGTCGATCGGAGACCTGCTGGCGCTTGGTCGCGATGGCCTGCTGGGTGTCGGGCGACACCTTCCGTCCGAGGGACGGAAGGGCGATCCACCATGCGGTCTTGGTCGCGACGATGGCGATCGGGGTGAGGATCACGGCCAGCTCGAACTCGCCGGACGCCCGCATGATCAGGTCGGCTGTGGGGATCGCCGCGTTGACGACGGTGAGGACCAGGCCGGCCACCTGCACGCGCCGGGCGCGGGCCTTGTTGTTGCCGGACAGGATCTCGGTTGCCTGGAAGACGCACCACAGGGCGTCCAGGGCGCCCACGGTCGGTACGGCCCATGCCCCGAACTTCGGTTCGAGGATCTGGTAGCTGACGGCCATCGACAGGATCGCCACGGCCAGGGTGACGATCCCCAGAACGCTGAGGACCATCCCGCGCGGGGAAGGCGCCTGCGGCCACGTCCACTCTCGCTTGTTCTCTCGCTTCTTCACGTGCTTCTCCTTTGCTCGGTCAGACGGTGGCCGTGCCGGACAGGCGGGCGACCTTGGCGACGTGGGCGTTCAAGTTCTCGACGGTGCGGCGCAGCTGCCCCGCCAGGGAGCGCGAGGTGCCGTAGTCATCGGCGTCCGCGATCGGCCAGTCCGCGCCCCGGGGATATCCGGCGGCGGCCAGCGCCGCGGCGTGTCCGTAGTCGGCGTACAAGTGCTTCCTGTGGACCTCAGCGATCCGGACCGCACGGCAGTCGAACGCCTCAGCGGCCCGCAGCGCGCGGTCCTGCGCGTCGATCAGCCGGGAGACCGCGGGCCGCCACTCCGCGCCGGCTTCCGGACTGCGCAGGTAGGCGTAGGCGGCCTCCATGCCGGTCAGCTCTCGCTGGTAGGCCTTCCAGAGGGCGTCGGCGTCCTGGACGACTTCCTTCAGGTCCGCGGCGTAGGCGGCGTCGCGCCACTGATGCCCCGCCTGCTCGTACAGGTCGTGCAGGATGCCGCGGGCCGCCTTGCGTAACGCGCGCTCGGCCGTGTCGTCCGAGCCGTAGCCGAGCTTCGGGTCGGTGGAGACGTCCGGAGTGGACGGCTCCTTCTCGCGTCCCGTGAACGGCGCGAACTCGAACTTCAGCCAGGTCGGGTGCTGGTGAACCGCCGTCAGGTACGTGGGCAGGTGCGGCCGAAGACGCTCCCAGATCTCGGTCATGCCTTCCGGCGTGATCCGGTAGCCGCGTCCGAGATCCGTGGACGTCTCCGTCACGAGAGCGGGGGCCGGTGCCGGTTCGCGGTGGGGCAGGCCGTTGTCGTCCAGCGGCGCCCTGAGCGGAAGGGTGTGTGCCATGGGTTCTCCTCATTGACCGGCCGGACTGTCCGGCGGCCCGCCATCGCCCGACCCCGGCCGCCGTGGTGGGCGGGCAGGTGCGGGCGGTGACGGGCGGCCGTCAGGCCGTGGCCGCGAGGGGGCGGTGCGGGGCGATGACCCGGCCGTCGGGCAGCAGCTCGCCCGTGTCGTCGAAGAGCAGAGCGCCGTTGCACAGCAGGCTCCACCCCTGCTCCGGGTGGGCGGCCACCACGCGGGCGGCCTCCCGGTCGGGGCTGTCAGCCGTCGGACACGGCGGGGTGTGCAGGCACCGGCTGCTGGGCTGAAGCCGGGACGGGGCGGTCGGCGGGGTGAGGGTGCGCATCAAAACCTCCGGGAGGTCGACGAGTTGAGGGCGCGTGGCTGCGCGGCTCCCCTGGACGCCGCACGGCCCGGCCCCTGCATCTCGCGGGGGCCGGGCCGTGCGGGTCAGGCAGTCGGCAGACGGAGTGGATCAGTCGAACTCGTAACCGTCCGGGACCTCTCCCGCCCGCAGGGCGTCAGCGACGTCTCGGTAGTCGGCGGCCTGCTCGCGGTGGATCTGCGCGGCGCGGGCCGCACACTGCCGCTGGTACGCGGACTTGGTCGGGTCGGCAGCAGCGGCCTTGCCGTCGGCAGCCGCCGCGTCAGCACGGGACGCAGCCGTGTTCTCCCAGTAGTCGGCGTCGGCGTTCATGCGGGCACGGGTAATCCGGGCCATTGGTTTCTCCTGGTGGCTAGTCGGGTGAGCAGGCTGCTCGGCTCCCCTGGACCGCGCACGGCCCGGCCACCGCGAAGGGGATGCGGTGGCCGGGCCGTGCGGGTCAGGCAGCCGACAGAGGTGGCGGTGTCGGGCTGAGACAGTGGCTCAGAGGGGGCGGGTCAGGCGCAGGCGCCGCAGACGCCGCCGTCCCAGCCGTCCAGCCAGGCGCCGCACTCGGAGCACTGGCCGGAGCCGAAAGCGGTGTACGTGAGCCGCCGTAAGACGGTGCGCAGGCGGCGCATCAGGCGGCCCCCGATCCGCTGCAGGGCTGCCAAGCGGCCCTCCCGCAGCGGCACTGCCAGTACTCGCACATCGGGCAGACGTCCTCTTGCGCGGCCTCAGCCGCAGCGAGCCGGGCCCGCATCTGTGCGACGGTGCGCGGGGCGCGCCGGTCGGCGGGGATCGCGGCGTCCTGGCGGCGGACCACGTCCAGGAGGTGTGCTCCGAGACGCCGGTTCGCGTCCTCGGTCCCTGCCGTGTCAGGGCGGGTTCGTGTCATGATCTGCGTGGTCATAGGGACTCCAATTCCTGCTGACCAAGACGGCCCCGGAGCAGCAACTCCGGGGCCGTCGCCGTGGCGGGCCGGACGACCAGCCACGGCCCGTCTCCCACCTGCACCGGTGTCGGCGGGCGGGAGGGGGACCGTGGCGGATCGTCAGGCCGCCGCCGCGTAGGCCGTGGCCGGCTTGCCCTCGCGCAGCAGGTAATCGGAATTCGTCCACACCGAACCAATCGCGAACGGCTGCCCGTCCGGGCGCAGAGTGTCGCGGACGATGAGCGCCCACCGCGCGCTGTCACGGCGCAGCAGCTTCGCGGCCTCGCCCGGGTCGGTGACGAGCGCCAGGACCTCGAAGCGCCCGTCCACGTTCTGGTAGATCGCGCCGGGGCGGCGGGGCCCGACCTCCTGGTCGATGCGGGGCAGGGCGATGGTGACGGTAGGCATCATGCTGCAGCTCCGGTTTCGTAAAAGGGATTGCCAACGGCACCAAGAACCCCCAGGACTGGTGTTCCTGGGGGTTCGTCATGCGTGGCGGAAAGTGCGTCCTGCGCACTCCGCCGCCGGCCGGGCCCGTGGTAAAGCGGGGACGGTCGACGACGGGCAGCACAGGCTGCGGATCAGGCGTAGTGCAGGGCTACTTCCGAGGCTGCGGGTGGTACAGCGCCCTGGTGAGCGCGATGACCCGGCTGTCGAGTTCAGCCCGCTCGAACCGATCGAGCGGAGTGCCGAGCTGCCGCAAGGTCGCGGTGAGTTCGTCGCGCAGCCGCTGGACGGCGGTGCGCTGCACGGTCGTGGCGACCGCTGCCCAGTCGCCTGCTCGCTTGGCGGTCAGGTCGCGTACCAGCCGCTCACTCCGCTGCCGTTGCTCACGGTCGAACTGGACGGAAGCCTGGATTTCGGCCTGCCAGAGTTCCAGTTCGCCGCCCGTCTCGCACCGGCCGCCTTTCCTGCAGACCGGGCAGGAAGTGTGGTGCCGTGCGACGGCGGTACGGGCCGCTTCCAACAGAGAGGACAACAGGAACTCGGACTGCCTGGGAGCGTTCCTGAACCGGCTCACCGGCGGCGCGGTGGCCGTGCTCGGCTTGCGGTTGACCCGGTTGGTGCGGCGGGACTTGGTGCTCGGGTTCGCTTCCACCAGCTCCGTGCGCCACTCGCTGACCTCGATGTTGAGGTCGACCAGGCGGTTACTGCCCGAGCAGCGGCGCGGGTTCGGGGTCTTGAAGCGTTCGATGTGGTGCGGGACCAGCTTCGGGGTCTTGCCCAGGACACCCGTGATCGGGCACCACGTGGAGCAGTCGGGGCACACCAGGTGCTCCTTGCCGGGGCACAGGTCGATCTCGTTGGCCTTGAGGGTGGAGGCGACGATCGGCGGGCGGTGGCTGACCTGCTTCGTTCGGGTCTTACGGCGCCTCTTACGGGCCGTCGGCATCGCGGGCGTCGTGGTCATACGGACTCCTTGCGTGCGGAGGGAACGGGGTGCGTCGCGGTGCTCTCTCCGCCCGTCAGGCCGCACGGCGAAACCCCGGCGCCCTGACGGACGGAGAGCGCATCAGCGCTACTGCGACGTGCAATGCAGGAGCCGAATAGCCCGGAGAGCCGAGCAGCCTGGGGGATTTGGTGGCGCTATCACCCCAGCCACCCCCGAAGGGACGGCAGCTTCCTGCGGTCTTGCGGTTTGTGCAGTCCGCCCCTTGCAGGGCGGCACATGTGAGACCATAAGGCCTTACGCCTTAAGGTGACAAGCCTTAAGGTCGAACCATGCGGGCTGAAGTCGCAGGGCACTAGGGTTGCGACAGGTCACGACAGACCGAGGGGACACATGGTGAGCAGCAACGACGCTTGGATGGGTGAAGCCCAGCCGTATCTCGCACCGCGCCGGACAGGGGAACGTGACGCCTGGAGCGCTGAAGCCGCAGCGCACAACCGACGCGGCAGCCAGCGTCTGCTCGCAGTCGAAGACGTGGACCCTCCGGGCCCCGTGCGTGACTTCCTCAATGTGGGACCAGGCGAGAAGGTCGTAGTCCGTCGCCGGCTGATCCTGCTCGATGGCGAGCCAGTTGAACTGGCCGACTCGTACTATCCGGCCCACATCGCCCATGGCACCCGCCTGGCCGAGCGCGGCAAGATCCCTGGAGGTGCAGTCACACTGCTCGCCGCACTGGGTTTCACTCCCGAAGACGACCCGCTCGAAGATGTCTCCGCAGATACGGCCACGCCCAACCAATGCGAGGCCCTGGGCCTGGAATCCGGCGCGCCCGTCTTGGTACTGACCCGATTCACCACGTCCGCTGCCGGAGAACCGATGGAGGTCAGCGTTATGACCATGACGCGACACCTTCAGTATCGACAGAGGAAGCAGGCCGTCTGAGACATGGCTAGATCGTTCGAAGACAAGCGGTCGGCCCACCAGAAGATCGCTGCCGGGCTGCGGCGCCAGATCACACGAGGAGACCTCGCGCCAGGGGCGCAGCTTCCATCCACTCCCGCCTTGATGGAGCAGTACGGGGTCGCCGGGACCACAATCCAGAAGGCCCTCCTCATGTTGAAAGAAGAGGAGCTTCTGCTTGGGCAGCCAGGCAAGGGCGTTTTCGTCAAGGGGAGTACCCAGCAAGCCATTTCGCCCGCGGTCTACATGCCACCCGCTGCTACAGGAGAGCCTTACCGATGGATCAGCGAGGCCGAGAAGCGTTCGCAACGCGGTTCGTCGAAGCTGCTTGAGGTGGCAGTGGTGACCCCGCCCTACGAGGTGGCGCGGGCCCTCGGGCTGGAGGAGGGCGGCCAGTCCCTCCTTCGGAAGCAGATCCTGCTCCTGGACGGGGAGCCCACCGAGCTGACCCGGTCGTACTACCCGCTTGAGCTGGCCGCAGGCACGGCCATGATGGAGCACCGAAGGATTCGCGGAGGGACACCTACGCTCCTCAGCGAATTGGGCCACCCACCTCGGGAATTCGTGGATGAAGTTTCCTCGGAGATCCCCACGGAGGAAGAGGTGGTAGCCCTTGAGCTCCCCAAGGACATGCCCGTGATGCTGACGTTTCGCATCGTCTTCTCGGATGATGAGCGCCCGATCGAGGTGTCGCTCCTCGCGAAAGCCGCGCACCGGTACCGCATGCGCTACCGGCTGGTCGTTCCCTGATCCCATGCCGAACAGGCTGATGCTCTGGGCAAAATCACCAGTCGGTTGTCTGCCTTCGTGATGCGGTACCCCAACCATGGCGCTCACCGGTCCTGCTGGGCAGACGACGCGAACAGGACCTTGAGGAGCCAGCCCGTGACGCCGCTTCCGGCCACCGCTACGGCGATGTCTCGGACCACAAGGAGCAAGACCGAGAGGAGCAGCCCGGTGGTCAGGATCGCGACGATGGCGACCGCTGCCCTGGCCCAGTGCCTTGCCTGCGGCCCGGCCTCGTCTGCGCGCCCGCCACACCGGCAGCCGGTGACGGGTGTGGACGTGAGGTCAGTCGGGCGACCGTGTGCATCGGTCACCAAGCGGCGTTCGTCGATCATGGTGCCCTCCTCAACTCGCCGTCGGATCACGTTGATTTGCTGATCACAACCGTCGGATGGGGGAGCATGACCAGACGAGGTCCCTCAGCGGCCCGGTCCGGGACCTGGGCCGGACATGAACCGGACCAGAGGGGGACCAGGTCCTGTGCACTGCTGATTTGTTGTCGTGGCGGCACGACACTGAAATCCGCAGAGCACGATTTCGTGACTCGGGAGGAGCGGTGGCCGGAAACGCCCATCAGGGAGATCCGCGCACCACGTTGGAGTTTCTGCTGCGGGAGCAGCCGCGGACGTACGACGAAGTCGCTCAGGACTTCGAGCGACTGGCGGGGGAGTTAGGGGAGAACGTCACCCTCAGCACCCGGCATCTACGGCGGCTGGCAAGCGGCGAGCGCACCAACACCACTCCCGTCATGCGTCGCGTCCTGCAGGCCATGTTCGGCAGGCCGCTGGAGGATCTCTTCGCCCCGTGGGACGGGGTCCTTCCAGCGGCGACCGCCGGATCGACCGGGCTGGTCCTGGCCACGGGTCAGCCCACCGCGGACAGGGAGTTCATTGAGATGGCTGCGCGACGTGCGAAGAGCTTTGCCCTGACAGCCGGACAGACCGACCTCACTACTGATGTCTTGGAGCAGGTCCACGAGGACGTGCAGCGGCTGGCGACCGACTATCCGCAGAGGCCGCTCACTGAGCTGCTTCCTGATCTGTTCACCACCCAGGACACTCTCTTCACTCTCCTTGAGCAGCAGCGTCGGCCGAACCAGGCCCGTCAGCTCTACTTCCTGGCCGGCGTGACCGGCGGGTTGCTCGCGAAGGCCTCGCACGACCTGGCCGATCCGTACGCCGCGCTCACCCAGGCGCGGACGGCGTTCGTCTGCGCGGACAACGCGGACCACAACGGGCTCCGGGCGTGGATCCGCGGTATTCAGAGCCTGGTCTCGTACTGGGCAGGCCGCACCCGCGAGTCCGTCAAATATGCGCAGTCTGGTGCCGCGTTCGCGCCGAACAGCACCGCCAGCGTGTGGCTCCCCGTGAGTGAAGCCCGCGCCTGGGCTGCCCTCGGCAACGCCAACGCGACCCGGGCCGCCATCGAGCGTGCCGAGACCGCATGGGATTCCGTTCAGGAGGACGAAGTCGACGAACTGGGTGGACTCTGCACGTTCGGCCGGACCCGGCAGATCTACTACGCGGCCGAAGCCCTCTCCTGGCTGCCCTCCCAGACCGCGGCCGCAGCCGACTACGCGGCCCGGGCCGTCACCGCGTACGAGGACACCAGCTCTCCCGAGTGGGCGTTCGGGGACCAGGCCGGCTCACGCAGCGCCCTGGCCATCACCCGGATCCGGGCAGGCGAACTGGAGGGCGCCACGGAGGCGATCGAGCCCATGCTTGAACTCGCACCGGAGCAGCGGATCAACGGCATCGTCCACTGCGCCCAACGAGTTCATCGGGCGCTCGGCGAATCACCGCACGCCGAAGCCGGCGGCGAGCTCCAGGAGCAGATCGAGGCCTTCACCCGCACGCCGCTCAAGTCACTCCCCAGCTAGGAGTTCACCGTTGCCGTATCCGATCCGCATCGTCGGCGACCAGGTCGTCCTGCGCGAGTTCACCCTCGATGACGTCGACGATGTCCTGGCAATCATCGGCGACGACGCCGTCACGACGTGGCTGAGCTTCGACAGCCGCGACCGTGAGCAGGCCGTCGCCATGATCGAAGGCACGATCAAGCGTGCTCAGCAGGAGCCCCGAACCGAGTTCTACCTCGGGGTGACCAAACGCGAGGACGACCGCGTGATCGGATTTGCCCGGATCGGGCTCAGCGGCGTCCAGGCCGGGAAGGTCGGCTACGCCATCGCGGCGAAGGAGTGGGGCCGCGGCTACGCGACGGACGCGGCCCGCACTCTCGTCACATACGCGTTCAAGGAGATCGGTCTCCACCGAATCACCGCGGCGATCGGGCCGGACAACGCCGCCTCAATCACCGTCGTGCAGCAGCTCGGCTTCACTCTCGAAGGCACGCTGCGGGACCACGTCTTCACGAACGGACAGTGGCGCGACAGCGTTCTGTTCTCTGTTCTCGCCCACGAGTGGAGCTGGTGATGACCCGATCAAGGGCTCTCTTCCTCTACGCCATCAGCAGCGCTGAGCAACCAGCCCCTGTCAAGATCGGCAAGACGGTTGATGTCGCCAAAAGACTTCAGCAGCTGCAGACGGCCTCGCCGCTCCCACTACAAGTGTGGTGGAGTCGGGAAACAACTGATCCAACGCTCGAAGCCAAACTGCACCGTCACTTCGCCGATTGTCGGATGTCTGGTGAGTGGTTCCGTCTTGAAGGCTCTGACTGGCCAACGCGGGTTGCTGAGATAGCTGAGTTCCTTGAGGAACCTCACGACGGCCCCCTCGACAGGCCCTCACGACGGCGTACGCGCCAGGAGACGGCCATCACCGTGACACACGGCCATCGCCCTCCCAGCGGCCTTCCCGAGTACTCCCGGGAGGGAGCAGGCACAGGAGATCGTTGCCTTTGCGGCCACTCTGTGGCCTTGCATGTCGGCTCTTCTCCCTACGCCTGCATCTCTACGAACACAGGGTGGGCGGCTTGCGACCCGTGTGAGTGTTCGTCGTTCCGAAGCACCGTGCCGTGGTCGCTCGCAGCCTGGTTGGCATACGCACAGGATTGCCTTCAATGTCAGGCGGCCCTGGGGAGCTCTCAATCCGGGCGCGCCCGCCTCGGCTGACGCAGCCTCATATGCACCATCAGGCGCAGCAATCCATGTACAGTTTGGGATCTCACGTGGAAGGGGGAGTGATGACCGATCTGTTCGAGGCCGTGGATGCGCTACTTAGCCGACCCGCTGATGTTCTTCCTCCGCCTGATGTTCGGGCCCGGCTCCGCAAGACGTCCGGTCTGACGCAGGAAGAGGTTGCCGACGCGTTCGGCGTCCATCGGATGGCTTTTCTGCGTTGGGAGAACGGTCAGTCCATGCCGCGTCCCAAGCACCGTGCTGCTTACCTGCGGCTGCTCAAGGGGTGGGCTGCCAAGCATCCTGAGGCCGCTGAAGGCTTCGCTCTCACGGAGGCGTGCTGACGTGTACGTAGCTGCCCGATCACCGTAGAAACGCCGAAGCGGCCTCCGTCGCCACAACGGAAGCCGCTTCCCAGCGTTCGACTCGCTCGCCTTTGCCAAGCTCCGAGTCGTTGAGCAGCGAGGTGACCTCGTCTGCCGGGTGATGCCCGTGGGCCCTAAAGCCCGCGTGGTCACCTATACCCAGAGTATGCGCAGGAGATTGCGCAACGCCACTATTCCGGGATTCTGATAGGTCACATGCGCTGGTCGCGGCTCCCCTACCTGGGGAGATGACCCAGTTGCACCGCCAGTTCCACCGTCCGCCACTGCGGACCGCACCGGCCCGCGTGGCTGATACGCCGCAGCCCTCGGCCGCACCTTGCCTCAGCGATGCCGCCCTCCCTGTCCAGGCCGCCGCCGGCTTCGGAGTGCTGGAGGTGGGTCGGTGATCCAGCACATGAACCTGGTCTTCCAGGCCGATGGTCTGAGCGTGGGTGAAGGCGCGTTCCTGATGGCGTGCTGCAACCACACCGACGCCAAGGGCTACGTGATCGCGTCCATGCAGCAGCTGGCGGACGAGGCGCACTTGAAAGAGTCGGCCGCGAAGTCGAACAAGCAGAAGCTGATCCAGCGCGGTCTGCTGGCGTCGAGCGAGCGGTACAGCCCGAAGAACGGCGCCCGGATCGCGGACCTGTACCGGGTGAACCTGCAGCTGCTGGCGAGCATGAAGCGGGCCCGCACCGACTACGGGCCGACTCTCGTAGAAGAACTGACCTTCAAGGTCCCCCAGGAAGACCCCAGGTCAGACCCCCCGTCGGATTCCGACCCCCCCCAGGGTCGGATTCCGACCCCCCCCCGTCGGATTCCGACCCCCCCCCAGTCGGATCCCGACCCTGCACCCCCGTCGGATTCCGGCCCCCTTCTCCTTCCTTCTAAAACTCCCTCTTCTCTCTCTCCTGTCTCAGGGGACCCTGAGGGCACGACGGACGTCTCACCGGACGGAGAGAGAGAGATCGAAGCTCCGCCGGAGGAACACAACCCCAACCCCTCCGAGGCTGAGCTGCCTCAGCAGCGTGAGCGCTCAAGCAAAAACGCAGCAGCAGGGGACCGGATCGTGGCGTCGTACGCCGCTGCCCTGGGACGACCGGTGCTCAACGGCACCAAGTCCAAGCTGGAACGTCAGGCCGTTGAACTGCTGACGCAGGGCCTGCCGGAGGCCTGGCTGTGTGACCGAGCGCGGGAGATGGCGGCACGTGGCTGGTCCGACCTCGTTCTGCACGCAGAGATGTCCACTGCACCGATCACGGCGACTACCACTAAGCGCGGCCGGTCCGGCCTGCCTGACTGGTGCAAGGAGTGCGGTCCCGGCTCGCCAGCGGCCCGTCTCAACCCGCGATTCCGGACCCTCGGAGAAATGGGCAGCGGAGAGAAGTGCCCGCGCTGTCACCCGGACCGAGCCGCTGCTGCGGAGGCCTCGCGATGAGCGATTTGCAGGCCATCGATGCCTTGCTCGCATCTGCGTCGTCGGACCGGACCCTGCTTCCGCCAGCCCAGGAGCGGCGCCGGCTGCGCGAAGGCCTCAACCTCACGCGCGCGCAGCTCGCGCAGGCCTTGAAGGTGAGCCCGTCGACCGTCGGCGGGTGGGAGGCGGGCCGGGACCCAAGCGGCGAAGTGCGGGAGGCGTACGCGTACTTCCTCGAGGGAGCCCGCACCAAGCTGGACGCCACCACCGCGGCCGCGGCCGCCAGTGAGGCCCCGGACGACAAGCCGGCCGAAGCCGAGCAGACCGCGGACGACACCGACGTCCTGGCCGTCGCGCAGCCGTGTGTGCTGTGCGGGCAGCCGGCCCGGCATCAGGTCGAAGGCTTCCCCCAGCATTTGGATCCTGCCGAGTGCGCCCCCGCCCCGGCGCCGCCCGTCCCCGCGCAGGCAGAGAAGCCCGCGCCCCGCACAGTGCCGCGGCAGTCGGCGCCGGCCGGGAAGCCGGGGCGAGCAGCTGGCGGTGTGAAGGTGGTGCCGGTCGGCCGGCGCCTGCAAGCCGCCGATGCCCCTGACCGGATCGGCTCCGCGGTCGCGGCCGCGCTCGCCGAACACTCCGGTGACGTCGACGCGGCCACGGCCGCGTTGGTGAAGCGGGCGATCCCGGACGCGATGGCGCTGCTGGACCACACCCGTAAGGGCGGCCGCTACGACGTCGTGGCGCATCCGTGGCTGCCGGACATCCTGCGCAAGCAGACCGCCCGCGGCGCCGACCAGGTCTGGGAGGCCCGCCCCAAGTGGAGCCGGCCGGAGCTCCCGGCGGGCGAGCATGAGATCACGGCGCTGGACATCAACGGCGCCTACCTGTCCGCGCTCAAGACGCATTTGCCGCTCGGGCAGCTGGAACACTCCACCAGCGACCACCACGACCGCCGCCGCGCCGGCCTGCACCTGATCACCCCGCCCGTCTGGGACCACGAGATGGTCCTGCCCAACCCGGTCGGCAACCGCGACGAAGGCGGCCCGCTGTGGGTCACGGAACCGACCCTGCGTCTGCTGCTGCGCGTGTCCGGCCCGAAGTACGGGCTGTGCGACCCGCCGCAGATTCACGAGTCGTGGACGTCGGGGGCGACCGAGGGGCTGCTGGAGAAGTTCCGCATCGCCCTGAAGGACGCCCGGGACCGGGCGATCGCCGACGGCGACGAGGTGACGCTGGAGTACGTGAAGGCGATGTACTCGAAGTTCGTGTCCACGCTGGGGGAGTCGAACTACAACCGCGAGCTCTACCGCACCGACTGGATGCACCTCATCCGCTCCCAGGCCTTCGCCAACCTCTGGTGGAAAGCCCACCGCGCCTACGACGAAGGCCTCCTGGTCGTCCGCGCCATGGGCACCGACGAACTCCACGTGGCCGGCGACTGGCGGGCGGTGTTCCCCGAAGGCCGCGGCGTCACCGAAGTGAAGGTCAAAGACACCTACACCGTCGGCGCCGACCCCAACACCGCCAAAAGGCCCCCTGAAGGCGCCTCCTAGCCCCGTTCTCCCGCCCCGGCGCCTGCTCCTCGCCAGGGCGGGAGAACGGCCCCCACAGCCCCGTACAGTGATCCACCACCCTGGATTCGGAAGAGACCATGCCTGAGCGGAACATCGAGTTCGGCAAGTACGGCGCCCACGGCATCAAAGGCCACGAAGCCGTCGCCCGCCAGCTGGACGCCCTCGCCGGCTACATCGCCACCCCCGTCACCGCCCACCGCGGCCTGCTCGCCCGCCTGCACTACCTCACCCGCACCGACCACGCCCGTGCTGCAGCCCGGGCTGCCGGACTGACCGTCACCGACAGGACCCTGCGCGCCTGGCAGGCCGGCACCCGTACGCCCTCACGCAAGAACCTCGCCGCGATCGAGCAGGCCTACCGGACCGTGCGCCGGGAGAACGTTGCCCGCTACCTGACAGCCCGCCTCAACAAGGAGGGCCGCGGCACCCGCGTGGAAATCCACCCCATCAACCAGTCCGCCGTCGACCGGCCCCGCCAGCGGGCGGTCGAGTTGCGCACGATGAACGTCCGCCGCTGGGACCGGATCGTCGCCGCGTGGGCCGCCGCTGACGACCAGGAGTTGGACGACGCGTGGGTGGATCAGGTCGTCGACCTCGGCTCCCAGTGGGGCCAGTACGAGTACGTCACCAACGTGGGCTTCGCCGCCTGAGGGACCGTTGTCGGCTGGAGGGCGCAAAGGAGCTGCTTCTTCGGCGCTGTCGGTGCCGAGCTCTAGGGTCTGCTTGCGCGGCTGCGGATTCCGAAGGTCCCGTTGTCGGACCTCGCCGGTAAGGTACCTCCGCTCACAAGCGGAGTCATCCACTCCACCAGTTTTCACCTGGCGAACCCCAGGCAAATCGATTCATAAGGCTCCGCCTGAGTGTGCAGTCCCTCACCCATCCGGGCGTGTGATCTGCATCACTCGAAAAGCCCAAAACGGCTTCCGAGCTGGGGCGTTACCTGCATTAAAGGTTCGATCCACGCAGATCAACATCTGGCTAGCTGTCGCACGATCACCGCAAGGTGAGGCACGATAGGGAAGTCGTCGCGGATGAATGTGACGGATACCACAGAACGACGTATCCGCTTGCCTTACGCGACGGTAACCGCATTCGGATATACAGAAGGCCCCACCCCTGGCCCGCGAAGCTCAAAGGTGAGGCCTTCCTCAGCACACCGTCTGCAGCGCGGCCCCGACCGTTAGGTCGGGGCTTTCCGCGTTACCAGGGCCAGTAGTCCCGCGCGATCCGGTAGATCGCGTAGGTCGGCCCCAGCCAGCGAGCGGCCCGGTGCGGCCGGCCTCGCTTCCTGCAGCAACGGCAGTGCCCCTCTGGCGGATCTTGCACAGCCATTGGGATCCCTCACCTCATTCCGTGGGGCCTACGGATTTCGTAGGTCCCGCAGAGGGCCCACAGTCTTTCGTGGACTCCCCGGGGAGGCACGACGGTGCGCGAACCCCTGAGGTAACGGATGGCCGAACGATACCCGAGCAGGGCAGGATCCGCCCTCACGTCAATTCCCGTCCGCCATACGAGAGAGAGGCACGCCGTGCCGCGGAAGCTCCCCGGGCAGGGCGAGCACCGTGTCGACAACGGAATCCGTAGCCCCCGAGCTGCGACGGAACTTGACGGTACGTCTGATACTGGGTGCCAGTTCCCAGCCAGCGCGTGCCCAACCTCACACAGGAAGCACGCGTTCCAGGTGAACGCGCCCCCACAAGGTCCGTCTGGTTGAGGGCGGGTGCTCGCGCGTACCGTGGCGGTGAGACCTCGTCTGGAGGAGCCCATGAGCGCCCAACCCGACCGCGCGCCCGTCCCGTCGGCGCCTCTGTCGCCGAACGCGGCCGCGCAGGTCCTCGCTCAGCTCCGGGTCGGCCCTCGCGCCGACATCTGGGTGCCGGCGTTCGAGCAGGACTGGGCACGCGCCCTGGAGGACTCCCGGCACTCCTACAGCCTCAGCCCGCTCCACGACGTCGTACGCACCTGGCAGGCCCGCCTCGAAGCAGCCCCGGCCGTCGACGCGTTCAAGGCTTCCGGCCGGGACGACTCCGACGGCGTCGACCTGGCCGACATTCTCGACAGCCATCGGTGAGCGACACACCCTGGCCCGCACGCCTATCGCCCAAGGCACTGGCCGTCCTGGACGAACTCCCAGACCACGCCCGCGAGATGCTCCGCGACGTGATGGACATCGCCGGCCGCGACCCGTGGTCCTTCCCGCCCTTCGACAGCCGCGACCCCGAAGGCGAGGACGTCCGCGCCGCCGCGGTCGGACACCTCACCGCCGTCTACTGGATCAACCGCCCGGCCGGACGCCTGTACATCATCGACATCATCTGGCTCGGATAGCCCTCAGCCCTGATGTGATCACGCTTCTGCCTCGCCAGAGTCCGTGGGAGTGGATGGTCGTCGTGTGGGTGGACCAGGTCGTCGATCTCGGCTCGAACGGCGTGTGTGCGCCACCATCGGCTTCGGCCATTGCTTCTTTGCCCACTCCCGCATGTCAGTGCCGGGTCCTACCTTGGAAACAGCGCGTTTCACGCATTGCTACCGGGTGGGGGACATCTGTGGCGAACGGTGTGTGGCATGCCGGCCTCCGGCGGGTTCTCGAGCTCGACAAGGAAGACCTCGGCCTGGACAAGGATGACCCGGTCCTGGAGGACATCGGGTTGAGCGTGCCGGAGCTGAGAGAGAGCCTGCAGCAGCCGGTGGCGGAGCGAGACCGGGAGCTCCTTGTCTGCGCGGAGCGAAGCCGGGGCCGCCCGTGCAAGGCAGAACTGAGCGGGGTCAAAAGCCCCCACATGTACGTGCGCAAACACCGCGGCCCGGACGGCGCCCTGCGCCTGCGCGCCGTCCACCTTCCCACCGCGCACGAGATGACAGCGGAGGAAAGCGACCGGCACAAGGCCATGAAGGACTTCCTGGCCCGCACCGCACAGGCAGCCGGCCTCGAAGTCCACGTGGAGAAAGCCACCAAGACCCGCACCTCCCGGCCCGACGTGACGATCATCGGCTCCGGCGGCGTGAGCCTGGGATGCGAAGCGCAGTACTACAACGCCGGCGCAGGCACCGTGCTGCGCCGGTCGAAGGCCCACGCGGATGCCGGGCTGACCGCCAACTGGATCACCCACGATGACCGGTTCCACCTGATCGACCGGTCCAACTGGATGCTGACCCGGGAGGTGACCTGGCGGCACATCAGCAACGCGGCCGACCTCGCACTCGTGGGCGGCTTCCGCGCCCTCGTGGAATGGCGGTGCACGGCGAGCGCCGAACGCCCCTGCCCCAACAGCAAGCTGATAACAGGCTGCGGGAAGATCCATCTGGAGTGGGACACCCCTCGCCGCCTGGACGACGAAGGCACCGGATGGACCGGCCATCAGGGCAGCACGAACGGCACCACCGTCGGCCAGACGCTCATCGCCGCGGCCACCGGCAGTGTCACGCCTCTGTTCGTCGCCTCCCGCACAGACCGACGCGCCGGCGCCTACATGTGGGTATCCGCAGACGACCAGACCCGATGGGCCGATTACCAGGACAACCAGCTCCCCGACCCCCAAGTCGACCAGGCCCAGGACGAGGAGATCCGCTTTTCCGGCAACGACGCAGACACCACCTGCACCTTCGGCGAGGACACATACTTTCCCGGCGCACCGCTGGAACGCCGGGGTGCCCACGGCGCGGACCTCGCGCTGACAGCCGACAACCCCGCACCCTCCCGGACCGCCCTCTCGCTGCCCGGCCCCCACAGCGCCAGTGAAGCCCGCGCCGTCGTACGCCTGATCGCTCCGAACATTCCACGGCCGCATCCCGGCGTATGCGAGATCGGCACGCCGAAGTGCGGACAGCCGGCCCGTTTGTACGCGGGCGGCTGGCGGTGCGAAGCACACCGTCCGTAGCCCGGCAGCGGAATGCCGGTGAGATTCCTCGTTTGAGGCCTCCGAGCCCGTGTCGTTGCTGATGCGGGGCGAGGATCAGCGGGACATCGGCCGAAGAGAGGTCTGTGCGCGGTGTGGGTGAATCCGTCGGCCAGGGCGACCCTCAGCTCTCCGGTGGGGAACTGGCATCTGTCTCCAGAGCCTGCTCCTGTCGCGCGAATTCAGTCAACCAATCCATGTCCTGCTTCCGTTGGTCAGACCCGTACGTTGAGACTGCGTAAGACGCCACGGCGGGCAAGAGCATCACCGCGAAGAACCCGACCATCACGGACGTGAGACAAAACCACGCGGTCACGGGCTCAGCCTTCTGGCTACTTGCGAGCCACACGAGAGAAAAGCCCTCGGCAGTCAGCAAGAGGCTCGCGACGCACAAGTAGGCGAATGCCGTGCGCCGCTTGGCCGGAGGCTCGACCGACGGCGACTCAGGCAGCGAGCGCCGGCCTTCATCCAGGATCGACAGGATCTCTTGTACCCGCGCCCCACCGGTACGGCCCTCGACTGTCTCAGCAAGGCGCCGCGCCCGGCGCAGGGACGCGCCGAAGGCCTGCGTACCCTCCCACCGCTTGATGTACTGGCTCCACTCCACAGCGGCCACGAGCCAAATGACGGGGGCCACGGCAGCAATCGTGGCCGCGAACGTCTCGGTCATCTTCACAGCTGAAGTGTGCACTGGAGAGGCCGGCAACTCGGCATTCGCGGTCAGCATGATGTAGCCGGAGGCTGGTCGCTGTCGGCCCGGGCACCGGGAAAGGGCCCAGGACGCTTTCACGGCGTTCCGGGTTTCAGCCAGCGACAACCAGGAGCTGGACGATGTGTGGGCAACCTCGACTCGCCGTCAGTATCAGGTACGTCACCAACGTCGGCTTTCGCCGCCTGACGGGGAAATGGCCCCGACCGTGGACCTAAAGCAGTTGCTGCTGTCTCGCGTCGCTGCGCTACTGAGGGGCCGCTTGTACTCGTGGTAGTGCGTCGAGGATGGCGATCATGGAAGTGATCCAGCGGTCGACGTCTGGGAGCTCGGCTTTGCGACGAGTCCAGGCTTCGTCGGATACGTGGGAGAAGGGGGTGCAGCGGAACGCGTCCTGAGGGCCGCGGCCGATGTTCGGCAGTTCTCCCGTGATGGTGATTGAGGCTGCTCGCGGTGGCCACTCCAGGCCGCAGTCGGCGGCGATCGCCTGGACGCTCTGGCATTGGCTCCAGCTCTCGATCATGCCGCCGCTCCAATTGATGCCGGATGCGTGATAGGCGATTGGCACGCCTGTCAGGGCTTCGATGCGTCGGTTGCGCTCGATCAGCAGGTCCTGATACCTCTGCGCCGCAATCGGGCCGGGCGTCATGAGGCGGTGGGGTGCCGGGGCGGGAAACTGGATCCGCATCTCGTCGTGCAGCACTTTGATTGCTTCAAGTTCGGCCCTGACCTGCAGTCGGTCAGGAGGGCTGAACACGGCCATCACGGTGTCATTCATGAGGCGGCCCGTCAGTGATGCCCGCTGTTGCGCTCGCCGCTCGGCGGCGGCCTGAGCGAGGTGTTGCTGCAGTTCGTTGATGACGAGCAGCGCTACGGGGAGCGCGAAGAAGAAGCAGACCAGACTTGAGCTGACGTTCGTGAGGAACGCGTGCTCATCCCAGAATTCGCTGGCCTCATCTTGCACGCCGGCGGCGAAGCCCAGGATGCCCAAGGGGAGGCCGACGACGACGGTCCATTGAACGCTGCCTGGCTTCCGGAGCCACCACGCGGCAAGTCGAGAGAGCATGCCTGAAGGGACACAGCGCAACTGCTGGTGGTTCCTGTGGCGGTGGCGTGGGCTTGGTACGGCGAACTTTGCTGCGCGGTGGGATCCTGCGGCCGTCACTGGGCGGCGAGATTCCTTGGGTTCTATCGCGAGCGTCACCGTCTGCATGAGGGTGGCGACGGCCACACTGACGAGGAGTGAGGACTTCGCAGCTGGATGATGCCAGGCCGTATGGGGGCGTGGCGGGGGTTCGGGGGCGCGTGGGGTGGTGGGTGCGCCGGGTGGGGCAGGGGTGTGATGCAGAACACGATGGCGATACGGAGAGTTGTTCGCAGCTTCGTTCGGGCGGGTTAGGCCTGGTCAGGGGACTACTGAGGGTGACTAGCAGTGCTTGTTGAAGGTTGCACAGTGCTGCCGGGTGAAGACCGTCGGTGATTTTCTGCGGGGCGCATGAGTGTTCCGCCCTCTAAATCACTTAGGTAGGGGTCAGGCCCAACGGCCTGTCGGCGCAGGCGAGTTGGCGCCGGGTCCCTGCTGAATCCCACGAGAGGATCTTCGCTCATGTCCCCTGTCCACGGGAGGCACGTGTGAGGTACGACGACGCCCCGGACAGCACCCCGCCGGAGGAGCACGGTGTTGGACTGTCGCAGTCCATGTATGTGCCGCTGGAGCTGCCGCTGGACTTCGAGGCCTTCTACCTCGGCCACCAGGAGCCCTTCCACGCCTACGCGGAAGTCCACTTCGGGACCCGGGCCGCGGCCGAGGAGGTCATACACGAGGTCTTCCTGGAGATCCACGCCGGCTGGACGCAGCTGCTGAGCGCGGGCAACCTCGAGCAGGGCGCGTGGGCGATCGTCCGGCGGGCCGTGCACGACCGCCTGGAACTGGAAGGGCGGGCGCCGGCCTTCGTCATCAACGGCCCCATCGCCCAGGCCCTGGACAAGGCACTGACCACGGCCCGGGAAAAGCTCCACAAGATGGAGTCCAGCAGCGGCCTGTACGAGGCGATCGCGGAACTGCCCAACCGGCAGTTCGAGGTCATCGTGCTGCGCTACGTCCTGGGCTACCCCACCGCCAAAGTCGCCTGGTACGTGGGCATCGACGAACGCACCGTCGGCCACCACCTGCGCCGCGCCAAGGAACGGCTGCGCCTGCGTCTGGGCCTGCCCGCCGACCGCAAGAAGCCCAAGCAGAAAGGAGCAGGATCATGACCACCATCGACACCCTCCTGGACGGCGCCCGCATCCCGGTCACCGCACCACAGCGCTTCGACGTCGCCGCCGGCCTGCGCCGCCTGGCCGCCGACGCCTCCCGCCGCACCCCCACCACCGAAGTCACCCGCTCGGCACAGGCCGGCCAGCGCCTGGGCGTGGTCAGCCGGTGGGTCCTCAACGAACCCGACGCCGCCACCCACGTCGCAAAGATCGCCGAAGGCCCGGACCGCGGACCGCTCACCGAAGAAGAACTGGACGTCGACGGCGCCCTCGTCTTCGCCTGCCTGCTGTACCTGACCGGACATCAGGAATCCGCGCAGTTCTGGTGGCAGCTCGCCGCCGGCGCCGGCAGCCGCGCCGCCGCCTACTGCCTGCACCTCCACCACCTCGCCCTGGGCGAATCGAGGCGGGCCTGGCACTGGTTCCACCAGCTCACCCACTCCATGGCCGACACCGCCCCGCCCGACGCCGCCTTCCTCGAGGGCCTGGAGCTCTTCGCCCGCTACGTACGCACCAACGGCTCACGCGCCCTCGCCCCCACCGACCGCCTGGAGAGCGAGGTCGACCGGCTCGCCGCACGTACACCCGGCGCGTCCGTCATCGTCGCCCGGCCCGACCGGCAACTGGTCGCCAGCCTGCGGGAATTCGGCGCGGGCCGCTGACCCCCGAACCCCCTTGCGCAAGAACCTGGAGCGGATCGAGCAGGTGTACCGGAGCGTGCGGCGAGAGGACGTCGCCTGCTACCTGACCGCCCGTCTCAAGAAGGAGGGCCGATGAACGTCCGGCGCTGGGACCGGATCGTCGCCGTGGGGACGGCGGGCGACGACCAGGAGCTGGATGACGCCTGGGTGGACCAGCTCGTCGACCTCGGCTCGCAGTGGGGCCAGTACGAGTACGTCGGCTTCGCCGCCTGAACCCGGGGCGGCGCCAGCTTCTGCTGGAGAGACGGCGGCTGTCATACATTGCTCCCCTCACGGCGTCGTGTCGCCGGTCCCGTCACCGCTGTTGTCACAGCCCGCGCTCCGGGGCCGGCACCCATGGCGCAGGCTGCGCGGCAGTCGGCAGTCCGGATTCCCTCACGTGCGAGGTGAACTTTCGGCGGGTGCTGCGCTGGCACATCACGAGCCACACGAGGCTGCGCTCCGCGCTCTACGCCGACGAGACCACCGACAGGGCGAGGGAGCCGGGTCCTCCCCACCCCTGTTGCATCGGTTGCATGGTCCGGGCGGCAGGGGACCGACTTGCTAGATCACCCTCGCTTGGGGTCCCCAGGGAAGTAGTCGGCATACCGATCACTCCGTAGCAAGCCCTGCGAGCTGCTATTTCCCGCAGAGACGCAACCAGAACCGCAACCAGGAGCGCGACTAGAGACGCGACCTGCGCTGTCCGTCCGCGGGGACCGGGTGCTCCGGCAGGTGACCGACCACCTTCAAGGCGTTGAGCGGGCATTCGACCCGGCAGACCAAGTACGGGCGTCTATCGCACTCGTGACACCCATTCAAGCCTGACCAGCACGAAAGTCGCAGGTCAGGCGCCTCGAATGGGAGCCGCGTAGGAGCCAGGATCGGCGTGCTGGTCGCGTCGCTTGGCGGCATCACTCGTCTTTAGGTGGGACACCTACGCCGACTGCCCGCATGACCAGGAACACACCTTTCATAAAAGGCCTGATCAGAGGGGAGTTGCGGAGCTAACCCCCACACCCAGCACCCTGAGCCGCCCCTGCCGAGCCATCTCGACAGGACGCAAGCACCAAAGAAGCAACACCTTCTGACGCCTAACCACCGCACGCCCTAGCCGGGGCGTGCCCGATCCCGAGGGGGAATCCCGTGTCCACGCTCGCTCTGCTTGTCGCGCTGCTCCTGGTCGTCGTCGTGCTGCTGTTCGCAGCTGGCGCCGCCTACCTCGTGCACCGTCACCCGTCGTGGAACAAGCCGCTGATGGCCGCGTTCGGGGCTGTGACGGTCATGGCCGCTGTGGTCGGTCCCATCGTCGCCCGGTGAGCTGCATGCGGCCGTGCGGGGTCGGGGCAGCGGGGAGCCCCGACCCCGCACGGCCCGCAGGGCCGGCTCAGGGACATACGATGATCGCCGTGACCATCCGCCGCACGCTCGGCGCCGGCCCCGAGGCTCTTGCCCAGGGCATCCGCGCCACCCAGGCCGACCTTCTTGACGAGCTCCCCGGTGTCCGCATCGCAGATCTCGGCGAGCTGCGGGCCCGCGGAGTCGTTGGACACCTCGCCCCTGCACCACCGAGAACCCGGCGCACCCTGGGGGCAGGACGCGCGGCCCCCGCCTCGCCCGACGCCTCCAGCTGAGAGGTACACGGAGAACTCCCGGGATGAAGAAGGCCCCCGTGTAGCGGAGGCTCTCCTGGATTTGTTCGCCAGTCAGTGGCGGTTATGGAACCGGAGACAACCAGCATGCTGACGGCGCCACCCCCCTGCCGGCAGGGGGAAGCTGGCAGTTGCCTGCGGCGGGCAGCCCAGCCCAGAACAGGGCAAGGCTGCCGCGGCAGTCCGTTGTTCGCTTTCGTAGCCGCTGGTCCGCGCAGGCCAGCAGATGGCTGTTGTCTTCTGCTGGCGTCGATCACCGCTGACAGTGACTAGGACGTGGTCTGACGAACGGCGTGGAGCCGTGTCACGAGCTGTTCTGACTGCCCCCCGGCTCAGATTTTGCGGAGGAGGTACGGCGGCGCCAGGCGCGGTTGGCGCCAGCTATGAGCGCGACGATGGCAGCCGTGGCGAGTTGGGCTGGCAGTTCGGTCAGGAGGCCGTGGAGTAAAACGCGAACAGCCTGCTGAAGGACATCGGGCATCAGTAAGGTCTCCAGAATGCGCTGGGTAGAGGGTTGCACTCCGTATGCAGCCGGGGTGTTGCGGCAACGGGTGTGCCCCACACGCTGCAGGTGCTGGCCTGGGCTGGTCTATTTGTCCGCCACCCCGGCGGGACAAGATCGGATAAGCCCGCGTTGTCCGCGTAGCAGGCGAGGGATGAAGGAGCAGCAGGTTGCCTGACAAAGGCCGGCGCACCCGACCTTGGGGCGGGTTGAGAGGCCCCACGCCGCAAGCCAACGAACTGGCGGCGCTGTTGCGCGACTGGCTCGACCGGGCGGGCGGGATGCGGATCGATGATCTATGGACTGCGCTGACCGCCGACCACTTCTCCAATGGCCGCATTCCCAGCAGGACAACGGTGGCCGACCGGCTGGCCGGCGTGGCGCTCGACAACGACTTCGTCGAGGCGGTCGCCGACGTCTGTTCGGGCGATGCTCAGGAGCGAGCGAGCCTGCTGCTGGAAGCCGATGCCCTTCGAGCCCGAGCGAGCGCCCCTCACCGGGCCGGCAGCGCCGATCCGTTACCCCCTCGGCATGATCCCGCCGCGGGCCAGGTGAGTGAGGCGGCTGAGCTGGTCGTCGTTCAACGGCAGTCGCTGGCCCTGCAGGACCGGCTGCTGCGTGCCGCGGAGCGGGCCACCGAACTCGAACGCGAACGCAACAACGCCCACCAGATGGTCATGGTGCTTCTGACCATGGTGGACAAGCTGCACCGAGACATCGTCACACTGACGGCGAAACGTGACCGGCTGCGTGACAACCCGCGTCACGGCGGACCGCTTCAACGGATCCGCGAGCGGCTGACGCGCAGCGAGGAACAGCGGCGGACCGCCGAGTTCGAACTGCAGCGAGCACGGGACGAACGCCAGAAAGCCGACCGCCTCGCCGAAGAAGCCGCAGAACAAACCCGTGCCCTGACCGCTGAACTCGAGCGGCTGCGCCAGAAGGTTCCGCACCCGGGAGACGCTTCGTCCACCCCCGACCCTGCTCCGGTCGGGTACGAAGACGTAGATGCCGAAGCAGAAGACATCGATCAGGCACTGGCCAAAGCCGCGCGGCACCTGGACGACGGGGCCGACCGGCTCGACCGCCTTGCCGAGGAAATCCAGCAGGACAACTGCCAGCAGGACAACCCGGCGGACAACCTCCTCAACACTGCTTGCGCACCGGACAACGAGACGGACAGCGACACGGACAACCCGCCAGCCGATGATCCTGTCCGGGACAGCGACGAGAACACGCGAAACCTGGCAGACGAAGTCCTGCAGCAGCTGAGGTCCATCCACGGCGACGCAGGCCGCTTCGGCCGCATCGTCCTGGAAGCAGAAGTCGAGCTCCTGACGTACATCGTGCAATTCCTGTCGGCAGAGCACCGGGAGATTGCCCAGGACTTCCTGGTCCAGGCAGGGAAGCAGCGGCCGTTGGCTGACATTCCCGCGCTCACGGCCGCCCTGCGTGACGCCGGCCTCCACAGTGAAGCCCACCAGCTGTTGACCACCGTCGCCAAGACCCGGCCCGCGCACGACGTGGCCAGCGTTGTGGAGACACTTCGCGAGTCAGCTCAGGAAGCCGATGCCTACCAGGTCCTGACTGCGGTGGGCCGGGAACGCCCGCCAAAGGACGTTCCCACTGCAATGGACGCGTTGACCGATGAGGACGCCCAATGGGTACTCAAAGCCGTGGAACGCGAACGCACCTCACACGACATATATCTCGTAACCAACGACCTGCACTACAGACATCGCGCGGCGTACCACAACACCAGTGCGCTACCGTTCCACGGTCCCGAAGACGGGGGCGTTCTGCCACTGCCCGGGCCATACTCCGAGGACACGCTTGACCTGCGCCTGCCATATTTTTCACAGCAAAGGGACGACCACTGGTTCGATATCTCTATCGGAATGGTCTGAGGAGAACAGGGATGACGGCTCGTCACCGACCGCACCCTGCGCGCCTGGCTGCCGGCACCCGCACGCCCTCGAGGAAGAACCTGGACCGCGTCGCCCGCTACCTGACGGCCCGCCTCAACAAGGAGGGCCGCGGAACCCGCGTGGAGATCCACCCGCTCAACCAGTCCCAGGTCGACCGGCCCCGCCAGCGCGCGGTGGAGTTCCGCAGCATGAACGTCCGGCGCTGGGACCGGATCGTCGCCGCGTGGGCGGCCGGCGACGACCAGGAGCTGGACGAGGCGTGGGTGGACCAGGCCGTCGACCTCGGCTCGCAGTGGGGCCAGTACGAGTACGTCACCAACATCGGCTTCGCCGCCTGACGCGTCAGCCACCGCAGACGATGTCAGTGGTACGTGGTGCGGAAGACCAGCAGAGCCCAGAAGCCGGAAGCGAACCCATAGCGAGGATCGTTGTTAGTGGGACCGCCGTACGTGCTCACGCTCTCTAACTTCCATCCCTGATTCTCAACGCTCTCGATCGCTGCCGCCAGCAGGTGCTCAGACCCCTCCTGAGGGGTTCCAGGCGCATTCACCGGCACACTCACGGAGAACACCTGCAGCTGACTCTTGCGTGCCTGCGTCGTGATCTCACTCAGCCACGCGTCATCGCCCGCCATGTCCGCGGTCATTCCGCCCCATCTCCTCACCGTCAGCTCTCCAGGCGGCCCCTCGTGCCTGACGATGCGGTGCCCTCTTTCCCCGCTTTCTATCCGCAGGCGCGCCCTCTCACACGACGTGCACGACGCCCCAGATCGACCAGCCGTCACCCGTGAAACTGTTCATGTCGTCTGCCGGCCGTCAGCCCGCGCGTTCGCGTTCATAGCGGACGATGGCTTCCGCCACGTCCTGCTCCAGGTGTTTGACCCAGTCGGTCCCCACCCAGACCAGCACGCCCTGCTTCGAGTAGTGGCCCGGCCCGATCAGGTCCGGGGGCAGCGTGGTCCGGTACTGGCTTTCCGCCGAGCTGGGCTGGTCAAGGGTCACCACGGCGAAGGACGTCGTGGTTTTGTCCGGGTCCAGGACGAGCAGCAGGACCTTGCGCCACCGGCTGATCGAGCCCGGGTCCAGGTCTTTGATCCGCCAGCACCACCACGATCCCGCCCGCTGGTAGGTGCGGGTGTTCTGTGGGCCGCGGACCGCACGGTATGCGTGGAGGGACTCTCCCAGGTACGGGCGGAGCCGTTTGAAAGCCTCAGCGCCCAACTCCCGCACCCGCTGCTGCGCCTCGCGCTCCCACCGCTTCTTGAGCTGGTCCTGTTCGTCTTGCCGGTCCTGCTCCTGCCTCGCCTTGCTGATCGCGTCGTCCAGCGCCATACGACGACGGTAGCCACAGCCACCGACAACGAGGACCGATCCGGCCAACTCCGAGGTAGCTCCCGACCACGCACGGCCCGCGAGGCCGGCTCAGGGACAGACGAGTGGCCGCGTCATCGGCGTGGATCCCCGTTTCCCGTTTCCGGAAGGCAAGCAACGGAGGTCGCCGTACGATGATCACCGTGACCACCCGCCGCACGCTCGGCGCCGGCCCCGAGGCTCCTGCCCAGGGCGTTCGAGGGGCGTCAGCTGCAGCTGACGCCCCTCGCGGCTTCAGAGCATGCGGAGTCTGCAGGCTCTACTCCGCCCACCAGGCGTCGATGCCGTTCATCCGGAACCGCACATGGCGGTTGGTGTTCGGAGGCCAGTCAGTACCTCCAGAGACGAGCAAGTGCAGGAACTCCCCGGCCTCGTTCAGGCCTCCTCGTTCCACCCTGTAGGACTCATCCAGCTCTCTGGCTGGCAGCGCCTCGTCCAGGAAGGGCTGCGGGTGGACGACGTGGCCTGTGAAGCGGAGACCTCCCACCACAACCGAGATCTTGTAGGACTCCTGAACTTGGGGCGAGTCGCTCGATGCATCCTGTGAAATGAACTTGAGTAGAGGGTCGCTGTAGCTCATGAAAACAGCCTGCGACAGCCTCCTGGCGTACGCATCCCTTGTGCGGTGCCTTTCGGAGCCGTCCTGGACGGCGAGGGCATCCGTCCGAAGCGCGGGGAGCGCTGGCACACGGAGACCGTCCGACGAATGCTTGCCCAAGAGACGCCGTACACCCTCCGTCGCAGGTGTGAGGATCAAGCCTCGAACACGGCTCAGAGGACTCCAAGTAGCGCTAAGACAGGGTGATTCGGTCTGCGAGATCGATGAAGATGAAGAAATAGGCAACCACCAGGATTACCATTTTCGCCACGAACACGACCCACGTTGGTCTGTTGAACCAGTCTGCCGCGCCGCCGACTTCCTCCTCATCGACTACTTTCTCCTTTTTCCAGGCACTGTCGTCTTCCTTCTTCCAGCCCTGAGCTTCCTTCTCCATCCTCCGTGCCCACGGCGCCCACACGCCGGTTGTGATCAGATACTGAGTCAGGTCTAGGAAGAGCATTACGACAAGCGCCAGGCCAGCCGCCAGCAGTAAGTTGTTCAGGCGAACCCCGGTGGCCTGCAGGCCACCACCGAGAAGCCATACGACAGCAACCCCCGCTAGAGCCAGCTGGCGGGCTACGGAACTTGCCGTGCCACAGGCGCTATCTCTAATGGCCCACGCGTCTTTCAACTTCATGCCTTCGGACCTCCGCTGCCTGTTTCCTGCTGCGCTGTCGCTTTTTTAGGACCCCCACTTCCCGTATTCTTGGCGGCGGTCTTCTTCGCCAGGGTCTTCTTGGCCGTGGTCTTCTTGGCGGCCGCCGTGGTCTTCTTGGCGGTCGTCTTCTTGGCCAGGGTCTTCTTGGCCGTGGTCTTCTTGGCGGCCGCCGTGGTCTTCTTGGCCGTCGTCTTCTTCGCGACGGTCTTCTTGGCGGTGGTCTTCTTCGCCGCGGCCTTCTTCGCGGTGGCCTTCTTGGCGGCGGCCTTCCTGACCGTCGCGGAAGCACCGCCGGACAGGCTGCCCTTCGGGGCCTTCTTGACCGCGACCTCGCCGCCGCGCGGGAGCTTCTTCGAGCCGCTCACCAGGTCCTTGAAGCCCTGGCCCGCACGGAAGCGCGGCACGGAGGTCTTCTTGACCCGAACGCGCTCCCCGGTCTGCGGGTTGCGGGCGTAACGGGCCGGACGGTCCACCTTCTCGAAGGAACCGAAGCCGGTGACCGAGACCCGGTTCCCGCTGACAACTGCACGCACGATGGCGTCCAGTACGGCGTCGACCGCTTCCGCGGCCTGCTGACGCCCGCCGACCTTGTCGGCAATCGCTTCTACGAGCTGCGCCTTATTCACGTTGGCTGCCTTTGCCGGTATCGACCCTCAGGACTACTCAAAACGGATATTGACCAAAGCGTATGAAGAGAGTGCCTAGTCTGCAGACTCGCTCAAACTCGTCAAATACCAGCCGTTAGGGGGCCTACGGCAGGACCGGTTGCCGGACGGGAAAGCCAGGCCGACGCCCCGTAGGCGCCGGCGCGCGCGATCTGAGCCCCCTTCCTGAACACAACCTTCGGCCCCGGGGAGAAAGACTGGCCTCCCTGATCCGGGCGTTCAGGAACCGATCGATTGCTGGACACACCAGTGGCCTACGCATCGGCGCGATACCAGCGCGGTACGGCGATGTCAGAGGACGGCAGGGAGATCCTCAGACGCACTGCGCGGTCAAGTTCGCGGTCCAGGTGCAGGACACTTGAGCATCCATTGGCTCGGTAGGGGACAGCAGCGGGCCCCGGCGCCGATGCCCGGGGCCCGCTTGCGTATCCGTGGGAGGGGAGGGGGTGAGCCGTCCTCTGTTGCGAGTTCGGCCGTGCCGCATGTTGGGTCCTCCATCAACCAGCGGCCGTCATCGCTCCCAACGCAAGAATCGCAGCGATCAGGGAGACCGCGCCGATACCTACCAAGAGGGCGACACCGAGGTCCCGGTGACGGTATGCCACGTAGGTCACCAGTCCCCCGATCGTGCCCAGAAGCAGTCCGCCGAGGACCACCAAGACGAACAAGAGCTGACCGCTCATCGGCGGCCTCCGTCGTTGCGTTCCAAGGCCTGGTCGATCACGCGGATCTGCCGAAGCCCATGATCGGGAGAGTACTTCTCCGTCACCATGGCTATGTGTCCTCCTCCTACGCGGGGTTCGGCCACAGCACAGCGACCGACAGGTGTTCTTCCGCCGACCACGATGCATCGTGAGAGGAGACAACCCAGGCGCTTGAACGGTCCTGGCGAACGTTCGGGGTTATCCGCGGACAACCCAAGAAAGCATGTAAGCGCAGTTCAGAGCATCAGCGAATGAACCACGCAAGGCAAGGTCGACAGCCGACGGCCGCCAGCATCCATGGTTGTCCGCGGACAACTAGTTGAGAGAGGAGGGGGAGTTGGCCGCAGACAAGAGACGCGGCGGCCGGCCTGCGACCGGCCCCCTCCTGGGCACCTGCGAGGAGCACCATGAGCTTGTTGCCCTCATGGATCTCTGGCGGGAGCGAGCTGACCTGTCCCGGGCAGACGTGTTCCGCCGGCTGACTGCTGATCACTTCGGCGGAGAAGCGCCCAAGCGGACTGCTGTCTACGACATGTTCAAGGGGAAAGACCTCAACTGGAAGTTCATTGACGCCGTCGCGGACATCTGTACTGAAACTACTGATGGGCAAGAAGCCCTAAGTGCCGAAGCCCACTCTCTTTGGATCAGGGCCAAGAACAATCCCACCCCTCTGACGACTCCCTCCGACAACTCACAGCAGCGCTTGATTGACGCTCTTAGCGAGCTCGCAGAAGTCCAAGCTGAACTTTTGCGCGTACGTCAACTTCGAGAAACTAGTGACCAGACCATCATTTCCGCCAACCAAATGGTCATGATGCTCCTCATGGTTATCGGCCAGCTTCAGTCACAGATTGCTGGCCTTAATCACCAGATCAACAATCTAGTTCCTCGCCAGCCGAACCACGATGCAAGAACCCATCTGGAGGGAAAACTAACTCAAGCTAACGAACAACACACAACGGCACAGACTGAACTTGGACGAGCACAACAAGAACGTGATGAAGCCCTAGACCTATCTAACACAGCGACCATTGAGGCAAGAGCTCTACAAGAAGACGTTCAGCTGCTGAGAGAAGTCAACAATCTCGAAGTTGACGAGGATCTAGAAAAACCTCTCCCCCCACTCCCCGTATTTGGTGGCAGTCCCACACCAAACGGTGGTGTAGGTGATATCTCCGAAGCTTTGGAGAAGATTCGTCACCGACTTGACTACAGTGCAGAGGATCTCGAAAACGTACGATCCGAATTGCGAGAAAAGTCAACCTTAGACGAATCAGTAATTCCCGGCGAGATCATATCCCAAGACCAGGAAGTAAATAGCACTGCAAAGACTGAAACCGTAGAGAGTGAAGACGAAGAGGCTGACGAACCGGAAACCCCGGAAATCCTCCCCTCCCGGGCCGCCCTGTTGGGGTACAAGCCATCCCAGGTCCTTCGTTACGCAGATGCGGCATTGCGGAAAAATAATGAAACTATAGGAATTTACCTCTTGCTGAGCGAGGCCATTCCGCTTCAGACAGAAGAAGAGCGCAAGGAAACGCGTCGACTTCTTACGCAAATGAGAAGGGGGGAACAGCTGCTAGAAATATGGGATGCGGCAGTTGAGGATTCCGGGAATCACGCTCTTGGCCCGCTCCGACCTCCTGGCGTTTCTAAGAGTCACCCTGAACTGGAATCCTTTACGGGCCACGGAGGAATCGAAGAGATCCGAGGCCGGAAGCCATGGGAGATGGTGGCACAACTAATGGGAGTTCGAATCACACCGAATCTACAACCAAGATTCGGTGTGATTACCATGCGAGACGGAACTCAAGCTTTACTGATTTCGGCGAACTCCAATGCACACAAATTGGCTGAGATCTGCGGCAGAGTTCTCGGGCGTCTAGACTTTGAGATTAAGGCATATATCGTCAACGTTTCTAATCTTCCGGAAGGAGACATGAAGGATGGGATTCTGGCTATTCGGCCGTGGTACCTGAGGAGCCGCGAGGGAGGGCCTGCGATTGATCCTCCTCTGCCAACTACTGATCCGTTTTGATTTCCCGGTAAAGGGGATCGAAAGAGGTACTCACCTAGTAGCCCAGAACCTATCCACACTCAAAAAATGACGCACACGTCCCGTCGAAGCGGCTGGACTTAACTGGAAACCGAACCCGACAGGAGCCCAGACCGACCCGCCGCACCCTCCACTAGCCAGCTTCTTTCCTGACGCGCCCGGAGGGTGCGTCAGTTCCGGTATGGGACTGCGGAGCAGGCCCGTACCGGGTCCTGATCCGGCGTCAGCCGGATTGGTCCGGATCGCGGAGCGATTCCGGGCCGGCGGAACGGAGTTCCGCCGCATTGCGCGGAGCGCAATGCTCCATCGCGAAGCGATGGTAACGCCGCGTAGCGGCGTCGCGTCGTGTCTGCGGAGCAGACCGCGCG
>NZ_JAUSZI010000003.1 GCF_030817415.1 Streptomyces umbrinus
GCCCGCGGGGCCGGGGCCACCGGCGTGGTCGGGGCGTGTCCTCGATGGTGAAGCTGCCGGTCAGCGGGTGGGGCGCACGGTCGCGGGCTGCGCGGTGGCCGATCCGGCCTCCGCGGGGTTGCCGGCAGAGCAGGATCCAGCCCAGGGCCGCCTGCATCGGGGAGCGGCCGCGGATCTTCGGGCGGCGCACGGCCCAGATGGCCAGCAGCCAGGCGGTGATGGGGACCGGTCCCGTCCACGACCACCAGCTGATGGTCTTGACGAGAAGGAAGCCGCCGGTGATGGCGAGGAGTATCTGTGCGGGGGTGTACGGGCCGAGGGGGATGCGCCAGTCGGCGACTTTGCCCAGCACCCAGGGGTGGCGGCGGGCGGCGGTGTAGAAGCGGCCCGTCCGTACGGGTGCGGCGGCGCTCACAGCCGGCCTCCGGCATCTGCGGGGTGTTCACGGCCGGCCGCTGGCTCACCCTGGAGGATGCCGGGGACGGCGGGCGCGCTCTTGGCCGGGTTGTTGACCTCGTCCTCGAACATGCTGGCCAGCTGGTTGCGGGAGTTGTACAGGCCGAGCG
Organism: Streptomyces umbrinus; assembly: GCF_030817415.1. Classification (NCBI taxonomy): domain Bacteria; kingdom Bacillati; phylum Actinomycetota; class Actinomycetes; order Kitasatosporales; family Streptomycetaceae; genus Streptomyces; species Streptomyces umbrinus. Next base: position 567 of record NZ_JAUSZI010000003.1, read on the forward strand.
CGATCACCATGAGGATCAGTGAGCCGATCCCGGCCTTCAGGGAGAACTTTTGGATCATGATTACGACGACGAGGACGAGCAGTCCGGCCTGCAGGCCCTTGGTCGCCCAGCCCATGAACATGTCGATCCAGCTGTCGCCGAGTTCGTCCAGCTCCCCGGCGAGCACCAGGCTGTTCACGGTGTTCACCGGGTACCTCCCGCCTGGGCGGTGGTGCCGGTCTGGAGTGCGGTGATTTCCCAGCGTCCCGAGCGGGCTGTGAGGGTCAGTTCGTACGCCAGCGGCCACCACCCGGCACGGTCGCGGGCTTCTACCTGGGTCATCACCCGCACTCGGGTCCCGTCCGCCGGGACGGACTCGGCGACCGCGGCCTCTTCGACGGCGAGGACCTGCTGGAGGGTGAGCGTCTCGTAGGGGGCGGGGGAGACCGGCGACAGCTGGACCCCGGGGGAGAGGTAGCGGTCGACTTCGCCGGCCCCGGTCAGGTATGCGGCGAGGAACTCCCCGGCCGTGGCCGATAGATCGCTGTCGGTCGGGACGCTCACGCCGTACGGTGACGTCGGCACCTCGGCGCGGGCCGGTCCGGCCACCACGCCCGGGGGGCCGGTCACGGCGAACGTGGCGCCGCTCGCGTCGGCTGTCACGGGCACGGCGTAGTAGCGCAGCCGTCCGTCGGTGTATTGCGCAGCCAGCGTCACCGACCACGCCGTGCCGGTCTGCTGTGCGCTGCGCACCGCCACGACCGACTCCGGCTCGGGCTGCGCATCCGCCGTCCCGGGAAGATCAACGTCCGGGGCCATCGACTGCGCAAGCCGGGCCTGCGCAGTGCTCTCGGCGCCTGCGCGGCTGCGCAGCCACGCGCTGAGGAACACCGTGGCGTACCCGGACGGGTTGGCCGACACGGCCGTCTTCACGGTGGCCGGCTTCGTCGCGGGGGCGGCACGGACCACGGTCGCCGGGGTGGCGACGGCGACGGCCAGCGCGATGGGACCGGCCGCCACCGCGGCCCACACGCCCAGGCGGCCCAGGTGGACCCGGCGCCGCATCTGCTGCAGCCGGGCGTCCGCGGCCGTCGCAGGAGCAGTCTGCTCCTTCCGTGACTGCGTGGCACGAGGCATTTCGAACTCCCAGGTCAGAGCGGGTTGTTGCTTCTGACCCGAGACAACCGGCCACCCCCGACCCGACCACCGACCACGAAGGCCCGACCACGGTCACGAAGGGGACACAAAGGCCGTGGTCGGGTCTGTGGTCGGCCCGACCACAGACCCGACCACGACATTTCGCACCACGCGGAGTCCGCTTCGAAACGCGGACCCCACGGTGATCGGGGCGGCCGGCACAGCGGTGCGCACGCGCAGGAATACCTGTCGGCGAGCAGCACCTCGCCTCCCGAACCAGGCAACTGCGCAACCAGAACTGCGGCTGCGCAGCCGGAAACCGAGGGTGCCCCGCGCGGCTGCGCAGTCACCCGCGCAAGCCGATTGCGCACGACGCGCGGCCCGGTGCGCAGCACCCCGTGCACGGCTGCGCAGTCGGCAGTGCGCACCGATTGCGCAGCGGGGACCAGACCGCCGTGCAAGACCGGCCGCGCGGTGTGGCGAGTGACCGGGCCGCCGCCACGGAGGGCTGAGTGCCTGTGTCTGGTTTCGGAAGCCCTGGTCAAAGCACCAGTGGGCAATTTCTCGGCGGACGGCACCGTTCGCACTGCCGTCCCGGGAACGCTTCAGAGAACCGCGAGAGACCGGAATGACGGCTATGCCTGGAACGGGTTCAGTGCGGTCGTGACGGCGATGCCCGAGGCTTGGCCGGCTCTCAGTACAACCGCCGACGGTGCTCTCGGCAGCTTCCAGCGAACTGGTCGGGTTGGCATCGGACCCTTGCTTGGAAGGTGGGGCAAGTTCAGCTGGTCTGCGTGTCCAGCAGGGTGCCCAGGTCGGGCGGTGTCTGCGGCGGGCGGGGTGGTGACGGTGACCGGCTCGTTGATCCGGAGGAAGGTGACGGTCATGTCGATGGGATCGCCGACGACCGGCTTGAGCGGCTCTCCGTCGGCGTTGACGGGCGTCTTGTAGGTAGCGCCCCGCATGCGGAACTGCCTGGTGCGTCCGTCGTTGTCGATCCACAGATCCATGGTGAGGTTCTTGTCGAGCCCCAGCGCTATGAACTGGTCGAGGCTGTTGGTCTGGCGCTTCCGGCTCGCCTTGTCGGTGGCAGCCTGCTGGGCGGCCTCCAATCCGTCGAAGGTGACCGTTCCCCGGTAGTGCGTGGTGCGGGCGCCGTCGATCGTCTCGGCCCCGAGCTTCTTCGCGTTCTTGGAGCCGGTCAGCAGCGTGGACTGGACGATCGGGCTGCCCTCGACCTGACGGGGCAGCAGGCCGTAGGACTGGTTGTCCACGGAGAGGAGCCCCCAGCCCGCCGGCTTGATCCGGAGCCAGCTCCTGCCGTTGAGCTTCTCGGTGTCCAGCTTCGCCAACCTCCCCAACGTCTGGGTCTCGAGCGCGCTGCCGCCGACGTACAGCGCTTTACCGGCGAACCGGATGTTCAGCGGGCCTTTCGCGCGCTGGCCCGCCGTGGTCAGTTCCATGTTCATGGCCAGCGGCGCCGTGCTCATGGCCGCGTCGGCGGTCAACCGGCCCCGGTCCGGCACGGATCCGGTGATCCGGTAACGGAGGGACGTGATGTCGGCGGAGTCCTCCGCGGCCTTCGCCACGGCCTCGGCGGGCGTCAGGACCGGCGCCGCCGCCTGCGCGGACCCGCCGGAACCACTCCCGGCACCCGTCCCACAGGCCCCGGCCCCTCCGCCGAGCAGCACGAACCCGAGGGCTGCACTCGCCACTCTCCGCGACACGGACCGGCATACGGACATTCCCATGATTCCCCCGGAAGAAGGTCGGAACAGAAAGCTCGGAACAGGAAGTTGATCAGGCAAGGGCGCGAGCGTATCCCGGGGAGGAGGGCTGATCCGCCGGATCCCCGTGCGTACGGCCGCTGGTAGGTACGGGCTCAGGACCATGCCGGGCCCCGGGGGAGGGCAGCCGCGCCGGTGCTGTGCCTAGTGGCGGTCCGTCGCTCGTCTGCTGACGGCCCGGATTCGGGGTACGGCGTCGCGCCGCGCGGCCCTGGTGGCAGCAGCCTCGTTGTCCCGTCCCATTCGATCTTGCCGGTGGTCAAGGCTGTGAGATGGGAAGATGCAGGATCGGTTGAGACGGAACCACGTCGGATTCTCAGGTGACGTTGTCTCTCAGCTGCGTTTCCGCCGGGTTGTCTCACTTTGTGTTGTCGGTGAGCCAGCGGCGCTGATCACGCCGGGCAGTGGGGCGTCTCGCAGATGCTTTCGCGCCCGGTGAAGCCGTTTACGATCTACGGGTCCTCGCCTGGACTGGGCTGTCGTGCGAGTCCATTGCGGGACCGCTCCCGGACACCCCGTGGCACGCTGCATCAGCGATTGTGGGCGACAGCCGCGATTCGGACTGTGACCCTCACGAGGAACTGGTAGGCGTGGGCTGCGAAGCAGCACCACCAGCGTGTGCTCCGAGCCGACGACGTCATAACACAGGACAGGGCGAGGCGATGGCAGTTTCCAGGTTGCAGACCGATCCGACGACGCTGTCCAAGCTGGGCCCAGACCTCATCTCCGACCTCAAGGCCAACCTATGGCCGATCGACTGCCAAAGCTGTGGTGCGCGACTTGGACGGTGGAGGACATCCGCGCTGGAGGTGCAGGCCGCCGAGGACGGGTTCGCCACCGCGTCGTTGCACCACCCCCGTTGCCGACCGCCAGCGTGGCTGGACCAACCACTCAGCGTGTCCGGGAGTCGGGCCTCTCTCTCGTGGCGGGCGGGCTGCATGCTCCTGCCCCCGGGTGACGTGCCAATCTTCCTGGTCAATCCGTCGTACGAGTACGCCCTGCTGCGCCAGGTCGACGGGAAAGAATGGCGGATCGCCACGCTGGATCCGTTCGTCTCCCTGGGGTTTGCGAGAGACTTCCCTTCGCAGTCAGTCCCACCGGTGCCGGCCTTGGCCGCCATGATCGATGGGGACCGGATTTCGGTCGCCGTTCGACACGAGGGTGCCGTCATGCACTCGTGGCACAACATCCCGATCGCTCCCGAGATATCCACCGTGGTGCGCGAGTGGGAGCACATCATGGTCGCCGTGACCACGCTCTTGGACGTGCGCAAGCCAATCCCACTCGACCTATTGCGCACGCTGATCGGAGCGCGCAAGGTGGCGCTCGGCCCGGCGCGGCTCACCTCGGTCCGCTTCTCTGAACACGCCCAAGCGCTCAAGCCAGGGGATTTCGCTGAGACGCCATCCGCTTTCCGAACGTGATCGTTTAGTTCGGGTGGATGGGCATGAACTCCCTTTCGTCGCGGGAGAGATGGGCGTGGTTCGTCCGCTCGTCTGGCTCGTGGAGGTCGCTGGTGGCGTCGGTGCTGGGTCTGTTGGAGGCCAGGGAGAAGAGGGTCCGGGAGGAGATCGCGCGGCTGCGAGAGGAGGCCGAGCGGGTGCAGGCCGCGCTCGGTGAGGCGGAACGCGATCTTCAGCGGCTGGTGGATGCCCGGGTGACGGTGACTGAGGTACTGGCCGGGTCGCCTTCGGCGGTCACGGTACCGACTGGAAGCGTGGTGGCTGGTTCGACGGTACCCCGGCGGGAGACGGGCATGGCGGCGACAGCCCTTGCGCCGGACTACCAGCGGATCTTGTCGGTGCTGGAGTCTGAAGCGGGCCGGGAGGGCGTGCGCTGCCAGCAACTGGCCGTCGCGCTGGGCCTGGAGGCCGTCCCGGCGAAGGTCGAGGGACTGCGATCGAAGGCGAAACGCCTGGTGGAGCGAGGGTGGGCCTTGCAGGTGCGGCCGGGAGTGTTCACCGCTCTCGCGGTGCCGGCCGTCTGAAACCGGCCGGGCGGCGTCCGGCCAGGCGACCGCTCATGAGCATGGTCATCGACCACAGCACCATGGCTTCGTGCATGGCCGGCAGCGTCTCGTAGTCGCGCACCAGGCGACGCGAGCGCATCAGCCAGCTGAGCGTCCTTTCCACCACCCACCTGCGCGGCAGCACCACGAACCCCGCTGTGTCATCGGTGCGTTTGACGATCTGAAGGGTGAGCCGGGCCGTCTCACGGGCCCAGTCGACGAGCCGGCCGGCATAGCCGCCGTCCGCCCACACCAGTCGGATGGAGAAGTACTGCCGCCGCAGCCGCTGAAGCAGCGGGACGGCAGCGTCGCGATCCTGGACGCTTGCCGCACTCACCGTGACGGCCAGGACCAGGCCGAGGCAGTCCACCACCAGGTGCCGTTTGCGGCCGCCCACCTTCTTGCCGCCGTCCCAACCGGAGGTCGAGCGCGGGATGTTCACCGCCGCCCGCACCGACTGGGAGTCCACGATCGCGGCCGTCGGGTCCGGCAAGCGGCCTTCCTTCTCCCGGACGCGGTCGCGCAGCCGGTCGTGGAGTTCAGCGAGCAGACCCGTGACCTGCCAACGGCGGGCGAAGGCATGCACGCGCCGATACGGCGGGAAGTCCGCGGGCAAGTTGGCCCACTTCACGCCGTTGTCCACGACATAGCGCACCGCGTCAAGCATCACGCGGTGGCAATAGCCCTCCGGCCGCCCGCCCCGCCCCTCCAGCCAGGCCGGAACCGGAAGCAACGGCCGCACCACCCGCCACTCCTCCTCCGTCATGTCGGAGCCATAACTCGGGGTGCGGTCCGGCCCGTCCGCCGCGTTGCCGAACCTGTGCGCGAGACAGTCACACGACGGTGGCAGCGAGTTGGACTCCACGCAGGCGGACGCGAAAGACTGCGGCAACAGGGCCTCCTGGTACTCGGTTGGGATCGCACCCCCGAACTACCAAGAGGCCCTGCTGTCATGCGCTGACCCTCACGCGATCACCCGATCAGGAGCCCTGTTCGACCAGCCCAGCCCCGTGATCGATAAGCGGATGGCGTCTGAGGACTTGCGACTGAAGGCGTTCGCGCTCGCCGCTCTGTTGATCAGCCCCCAGCCGCCTCAAGACGCGGTCGTCGCCGCCGCGCTGGCTTTGTGCGACGGCAAGAACTGGCTGGTGCGGCAACTGAGCGGCCGCGACAAGCTGGCCACGGTGTTCCTGGTGAGCTATCTGTACGCGCTCGACTCACGAGACTCCTCGCACGAGTTCCGCCGACATGGCGGTGTGCACGTGATCACGCCTGACGCCCAGCGTGCTGAGGAGTACTTCAACTTCTTCGCCCCGCTCTACGACAAGGTGGACCACACGAGGGTCGCCCAGCTACTAGGCGCCGACCCCCTGTCGGTGGAAGGAAGCAAGGCATACCTGGCCGACATCGTCATCGGGACGAGGGAGGAGTTCATCGCCTCCTATGCCGCCTATCGCGACGCCGGCCCGGACTTCTCCCTCCATGCCAGTCGCGGCCGGTTGGCCCTGGCGATCGATCGGGACCACAAAGAGCTGCGGTCCGAGGAGCTCATCCGGCACTATCCCAAAATGGCCACCGTATGACTGATTCCCTATGGGGTCAGCCACCACCAGGGGAAGGCCCTCTCCCTGCCCTTCTCAGACAACATCATCTGAGACCAGTCGCGAATCCAACAAGGTCACGTGAGACAGCGAGAACGTCGCGAGAGACGGGACACTCGTAAACCCTGTTCACGAGGCTGGAGGCCGATACGTCTACTGGCGGCACCGTTCGCGTTGCTGTCCTGATGACGCTTCAGGGAACGGCCAGAGAGGCCGGAATGGCGGTTATCCCTGGAACTGGTTCCAGCGTGGTCGTGACGACGCTGCCCGGGACTTCGCCAGCGTTTCGTACAGCCCGTCGGCGGAGCTCTTGGCAAGCCTCCGGCAAACTTGTCAGGTCGGCATCAGACACAGGCACCCAATCCGTATCGCCTCATCAGGCGACGTTCCGGTGGTGCGCGGGCTTGAGAACGTACGCCGACGCTGCCTCGCAGCGGCCCGCTGCCGTCAGTCCGTGCAACTCGGGGCGCCGGGCGTACGTCTTCGAGATGACGTACGCCGGACAGAACAACGAAGACGACGCCGAGTGCCGTCCCGAGCCCCGCGCCGTCCGCGAAGCAACTGCCCGGCGCATGGTCGGCCCGACCACGCCCCCGACCATGGCAGTCCAGTGCGCGTGTTGCCGGATCGTGATCGATGGTCGGGGGGTGTGGACGCAGCCCTGGTCGGCGTCGGCGGGTGAGCTGCCTCCATGGATCCCACGCGCGTCCCCTCAACCGTCGGCACCCCCCGTCTCGCTTCCGCGAACGGTGTGGGCTGCCGCGCGCACAGCGCACGCACGGACGCGCGATGACCGGAGCACGGGTCCGCCGCGGCCTGATGGCCGGCGACCGGTTCACGCAGATCGCCAACGGCCTGTTCCGTGACAGCCGCCTCACCTACAAGGCGAAAGGACTCTTCGGATTCATCAGCACGCACCAGGACGGCTGGCAGGTGACGATCGCCGGGCTCGTCCGCTCCGGGCCGGACGGACGGGACGCGGTGCGCACCGGGCTGCAGGAACTCGAGACCCACGGCTATCTGATCCGCGAACGCCTGCGCCGCACGACCGGCACCCTCGGCGAGATCGTCTACTCCATCACCGATCACCCCACGTTCGTCGACGCCTTGATGGCGGACGCCGCCACGGCGCTCCCCGCGCCGACGGAGCGCATGGAAGGCCGTGGCGACTACGGCATGGGGATCCGCCGAGGCGTGATGGCCGGCGACCGGTTCACTCAGATCGCCAACAGCCTGTTCCGTGACAGCCGCATGTCCTTCAGGGCGAAGGGGTTGTTCGGACTGATCAGTACCCACCGCGAAGGCTGGTACATGACGGTCGCGGACCTGGCCCGCCGCGGCCGCGAAGGCGTCGACGCGGTGACGACCGGGCTGAAGGACCTTGAGCGGCACGGCTTCCTGCGGCGGGACCGCGACCGGAACCCGGACGGCACCCTCGGCTCGGCCATGTATTTCATCACCGACCTGCCCAGCCTGCAAAACGCCAGGTCCGGGCCAGAGTCGGGAAATCCAGGACTGGATAACCCTACGTTGGCTGACCGCCCCACAAAGAACACCATCGTTAAGAAGACCAACAAGCAGAACACCAGATCCGTCCCTCCGTGCGCCCGCGGCGAAGCCGCGCGGACACCCGCCCGGAGGGGCCGGAGGGACCAGACGGACGCGCCCCCGGCGGATGAGATGCATCCGGGTATCCGGCTGCTGCTGGAGATCGGGGCGGGCCGTCCTGAACTGCTGCTGACCGGGAAGGTGCTGACCGATCAGGGCCGCGTCGTGACGGTGATGATGGAGTCCGGCTGGAGCCCCGCGCAGCTGCGCCACGTCATCACCGGCCGGCCCCTGCCGCACCCGGTGCGTACGACGGCAGGCGCGATCATCGCCGCCCGCCTACGGACGGCCCAGGCCTACCCGCCGCCCGCGACGGTGGCAGATCACCGGGCGCCTTCGCCGGACGACGAGCCCTTCGCCCCGGAGATAACCGAGTCGTCCTCGGCGACGGCTTCCGCAGCCCGCACGGTGAGCGCGGCCCTGACCTACCGGGCGCTCGTCGAATGCGCCGGCTGCGGCAGGCCCGGCACCGCCCTGGGTGAGGACCTCTGTCCGGCCTGCCTGGACTGGCCGCTGTGCCGCACCTGCCCGGGGCCGACGCCCCGCCGCGCTCACCCCGACGGCGACGGCCGCTGCGCGACCTGCACCTCCGCCCTGGCCGCCATAACCGACCTTCTGGAAGGGAGCACTTCGTGATGGACCCGCTCCACACACCACCCCGGACGGCACCCCAGCAGCCTCTGCGTCCCTTCGCCTGCGATCCGAAGCGGTGGGACAAGGAGTCCTCCCGTGCCCTGCGGGCCGGCCATGCCCGTGGCCCCGCGTGCTCGGCCGAGTGCGAACTCGTGCTGGTGTATGAGCGCACCGGGTGGGGGTGGCTGGCCTGGACGGTGCCCGCTGACGGCGGTACGCCCGAACTGCCTCACCGCGTCGGTGTCCTGCCGCCCGACGCGACGTGTACGGACCGCCTGGCGGTGTACTGGCTCACCCGGCGCCCTGCCCGGCGTATCGGCCTGGCGGCCTCGGTGCCCGGCTCGCTGCGCTGCGCCGCGGCCGTGCTCGCTGTCATCGGCTGCGTCGCCGCCCTGCACGCGGTCGGGGCCGGCGTGCCCGCCGGCATCGCCTGGCCGCTGGCCCTGCTGGCCCCGTTGCTCGCCGAGCATCTGCCCGGCCGGTTCGACGAGCGGGCCAGCGAACACGTCCGCAGCGTGGAAGGAGATGCTGCCTGCCGGTACCTGCAGCGCCTCGCGGTCCTGCACACCTGTCGCGTCCGGGCCGCCGCCGGCAGCGACCGCTACGAACTACGCCGCTCCGCCGAGATAGGCCAGAACCTGCTGTGGGATGCCGCGGGCCTGCTCCAGAGCCAGGACACCCGCTCGGCCTCGGCTCAACTGATCGGCCGTGAGCGGCTGATGGTCCAGCTCGCCGGCCAGGTCACCCAGATCCTGGAGCGCACCCGCACCGAGTCCCGCTCCGGCACGGAGAACCAGCCCAGTGGCCAGGAAGGCCCGTTGGGCCCGTACCCGCCCGGCTTCGAACCGGCGACGCCGCCAACACGCCGACGCGAGCCGGGCACTGCACCGCTGAAGGGATACCGCCCCATGGCCCAGGCCCAGTCCGACGACGATGCCCGCACCACGGACGTCTACCTGCTTTTTGCGCACGAGCCGTACTACCCCAGCCCCGGCACCCAGGAGATCAACACCACCCTCGTGGCCGCGGCCTCCCTGCTCCACCCCAGGGTCCGCCAGCCCGACGGCGCCCGGATCCACGACCGCCTCACCCAGGGACGCGAGCCGGGCGAGATCATCCCGCTGGCCACCCTCACCCACGAACTGGGCGGCGGCGCCGACTGGCCGCAGGTCGGCGACTGGGAGACGGTCACCACCGACCTCGTGCAGCTCGTCCGGGCGGGGGAGTGCGACGCTCTCAGCCTCGGCCTCCCCGAGATCGCACGCGCGCTGATCTGCACCGGGCCGTACAGCCAGGTGCGTGCCTTCGACGCCGTGGCCGGCGAGTTTATCGCCTACGGGCCGGCGGAGCGTGCCGCGGTCCTGGCCGAGGTCGGCACGTTCCTCACCTGCCTGGTGGCCGAGCAGGATCTGTGGCCCGGCGACGGTCTGCTGCCCTCGCTCACCCGTCCCGTGTAACTGAGCGTTTGGTCCGGTGATGTGTGTCCGGTCCCGGGTCGGGTTCCGCGCCGGTTCAGGGTGGCTTGGCCGGTGAGGCGGCGGGCCATGAGGTCGATCATCGCGAGAGGGATCATCACTTCGGAACGGTGCGGGAGAGCAGGTGGACGCCGGCCGCGGTGTCGCAGACGCCTCCTGCCTCAGGGCACCGGCCGCGAAGAACCGCCATGCACTGCAAGGCAACTGCACCAAACGCTCCGTCAGGACAGAGCCGGGGGCCGACGCGGCGCAGGCACCGCCCGCAGCAGCTCCCACAGCGGCCGCGAACCCGCCGCCCACGTACCGAGAAGGCGCCGGTCGACCAGGTGCAGCCGCTGCGTCTTCGCGAAGTCCTGGCCGGGCTTCGTGACCCGCCCGTTCGTCACCAGGACCACCACATCCGCGCGGTGAACCGGGCGGGCCGTCCCGTTGAGCACCTGCAGGTCCGGAGTTCCCACAGCCGAGCCACGGTCCCCGCCGCGGCGGTGCTTGCACTGGATCACCCAGCGCCGCCCGAACGGGTCCGTCGCTTTCACGTCAGCGCCCAGATCACCGCCCCCGCCGACCTGCACCGCGTCCCGGCAGCCGTCCCGGCGCATCAGCTCCCGCACCGCCTGCTCGAACTCCCGGTGATGCAGGGCATCCAGCTGCGGCAGCGCGTAGCGCAGACCACGCGCCTGCACCTGCGCCCACCGCGCCCGCTGCTGACGCTGATACACCCACCCGACACACGCCAGAGCCGCGAGCACCACCACAGCGATGAGCACCCACCAGTGAGCCAGCAGCCAGTTGACCACCGTCACGAACAACCCGATGACGATGACCCCCGCCCCCAGAACCATCAACAGCTGCTCGTCCGCCTGCCCCTGACGCCTGCCCCTGCGCCGCCTCCGCCGCCTCACCGGCGGCCGCCGACGCGTCACCGGGCACCACGAGAGGCCCACGGAATCGGGTACGACACCGTGGGCTGCGGCCGCTTCACCTTCGTCGTGCTGTTCTCGAACTTGATCGGATACTGCACCGTCGTAACAGGCTGAGGACGCCTGCCGTTGCCACCGCCCGTGCCGCCCGTGCCGCCCGTGCCGCCCGTGCCGCCCGTGCCGCCCGTGCCGCCCGTGCCGCCCGTGCCGCCCGTGCCGTTACTCATCCCGATGGCCGCCAGTGCGACCACGGCTAATATCGCCACGTCCCGGCGCGCTCCCGGAGCCCAGCGGAAGTACCCGCGGACCGGTGTCCCGTCAGAGCGCTCGTACTTATTGACCCAAGGCACGTTGCCCCCCTCGTCGTGGTGTCCCCGCGCAACTGCTCATCCTCACAGCCCCCACTGACACTCGGTCAGGGAAGCACCACTCCACGTGATCACGCCATACCGGAACAGGACAGGCCAGAGCCCTTGCGGGGCGCTGCTCCACGCCCCGACCACCCCCCCGGACCTCGGCAGTCCAGCGCGCATGTTGCCGGATCGTGATCGGTGGTCGGGGGTTGTGGACGCAGCCCTGGTCGGGGTCGGTGGGTGAGCTGCCTGTATGGATCCGACGCGCGTCCTCTCAACTGTCGGCATCCCCCGTCTCGTTTCCGCGAGCGGCGTGGGCTGCCCCGGTTGCCGCGTGCACAGCGCGCGCACGGACGCGCGATGACCGGTGCACGGGTCCGCCGCGGCTCGATGGCCGGTGACCGGTTCACTCAGGTCGCCAACGGTCTGTTCCGCGACGCGCAGTTGTCGTTCAAGGCCAAGGGATTGTTCGGGCTGCTCTCCACGCACCAGCACGGCTGGCGGGTGACGGTCGCCGATCTCGTTCTCGTGTACCCGTCCGGGAGGGAGCGCTGGTCGAACTCCGGGGTGTCCAGTGTTCGTTGGGCTCGCCGGCGGTCCGGGGGCCGCCGTCTCGTCCGGCTCGTCGCCGTTGTGGTGTTGAGCGTTTGTGTAGGTCCTGCTCCCGGGGTGCTTCGGTTCGCGATCTGGTCACGAGGCAAGGCAAGGCCGTCTGCGCGTGTTTTCCGTCGCCCGGCCGATGCTGTCACGCTCGAAGAACCTAGACGGCTGTGTGATGTTCCGCTGCCGGGAGGTGATGGTCCAGTTCTGGTTGTTATGCGGTCGGGTGGCAGCCGGTTTTGGGGGACTGGTCTGGTAGGTAGCGGGTGTGTTCCTGCGGGGTGAGGGCGGTATCGATGGTGGTGCAGATGCTGTGGATTGCTTGGGCGGGGTCGGGCAGGTCGACGTGCCAGAGGCCGGTCGTGTGTGGCGTGGTGATGGCCAGGGTCCGTCCGTCTGGGCTGAAGGCGACTGCTGCGCGCTCGCGGGCCGGCAGGGTGGCTCGGGTGTGGCGGTTGGCGAGGTCCCACAGCTGGACTCCTCTGGTGCTGGCAGCGGCCAGGGTGTTGCCTGTTGGGTTGTAGGACAGGGATGTCACGTTGCGGTTGCCGGTGAAGGTGTCCAGAGGGCGGCCGGTGCGTGCGTCCCAGATGGTTATGGTTCCGTCTTCGCTGGCCGCGGTGGCCAGGGTGTGTCCGTTGGGGCTGAACGCCAGGGACAGGTCGTTTTGGGCGCGGGGCTCAAGGGTGTGCTGGGTGCGTCCGGTTGCGGTGTCCAGGAGTGTGACCGGTCGGTTGCGGGCTCCGCCGATGACGGCGAGTGTGCGTCCGTTGGGGCTGAACACCAGTGCGCGTGCGGGGTTGGCAGGGTCGGGGCGGCTGCGGAGGTCGCGTATGGCGCCGGTTGCCAGGTTCCAGATCCGCAGTGATCCGTCCAGGCCGGCGAGGGCGAGGCGTGTTCCGTCCGGCGCGAAGGCCGCTGTGTGGATCCCGTGCAGGGTGCGGGTGCGCCGGATACGGCCCGTGCCGACGTCCCGGATCTCGATGCTCCCGTCCTTGTTGGTCACGGCGGCCAGGGCGCGGCCGGTCGGGCTGAATCCCACAACCCCCTTGGTAAGAACCCCTTTCTCCCGGCGGATACGGCTCCAGTCCGGGCCAAAGGCCAGTGTGGCTGTGGCCTTGCCGGTGTGGGCATCCCAGAGCCGTATCATCCCCTGCCCGGGGCCGAGTTGTTGCAGGGTGGCGGCCGTGCGTCCGTCCGGGCTGAATGCCAGCGCGTTGGTCTCGCCGCCCGACGGAGTGGTGAGAGTGGTGTGTGGGCGATCGGCGGGCACGCTGTGGACGCGCAGGGCCTGGTCCTGGTCGCTGCTGGTGACCAGGGTGCGGCCATCGGTGCTGAGGGCCGCCTCCAGGTCACCGTCACCGCGGTGGCCGGCGGTCACGGCAGCCCGTACCGTGCCGGTGGCCGTGTCCCACAGCTGTACCGTCCCCTGGCTGCCGAGGACGAGAGTGTGCCCGTCCGGGGCGAAGCCCTTCACCTCGACTCGATCGAGCCAGGAGGTACGCCGGAGGGTTCCGGTGACCGTGTCCCGCAGCTGCACCCTGCCGGATGCTGCGACGGCGTACGTCCGGCCGTCGGGACTGAAAACTACCTCGCCCTCAGTCTCGCTGTCGCGGGTGAACCGGGTGCGGCCGGAGGACACGTCCCACCCCCGCACCGCCCCCGAGGCATCTGCCGCTGTCAGGGTGCGCCCGTCGGGGCCGAACGTCACCGTTGTGGAGTCAGGATGGCCCGCATAGGTGCGCCGCATACGGCCCGTGGTCGCATCCCACACCTGGACTGTCCGCGCGAAAGCGGCGGCCACGGCCCGCCCGTCGTGGCTGAACGCCACCCCGCTTACCCACCCCGGACTGCCGGGGACGGTGAGTCTTGCGCGTTGCCTGCCGGTCACCGGATCCCACAGCCGTACCGCTCCGTGCGCGTCGCCGGTGGCCAGGGTGCGTCCGTTGGGGCTGAACGCCTCGACGGTCAGGCCGGGGCCGCTGAGCGTGTGACGCAGTCGGCCGCCGGGCAGGTCCCAGATCCGTACCTTGGCGTCTGCGCTGCCAGCGGCGAGGGTGCGTCCGTCCGGGCTCAGGGCGATGGACTGCACGCCTTTGGTCCCGCCGATGAGGCGTTTGCGCAGTGGCAGGGCCGCGGCGGCATACAGGGCGGCGGCGGCTTCGCTGGTGGGACGGGTCCGGTAGGCGTGGACGGCGAGCAGCGAGGCCAGGTCGGGGTCGGTGCCCGCCAGCGCGCTGGACTGGGCGGCCAGTTGCCTGGACTGGGCGGTGTGCTGGGCGGCGACCGCGCTCTGCCATTGCCCCACGGCCAGTCCCGCAGCGATCAGGGCGAGGCACAGGGCGGTGGTGACGGCGGTGAGGACCAGCCGGTAGCGTCGGCGGTCCTTGTGCTGGTGGCCGCGGCTTGCGGTGAGGAAGGCGTCCTCGATGCCGGTGAGGTCTTCGGGGGCGCTGTTGAAGTGTTCCTGGGCGGTGGCGAGTCGGCTTCCCCGGTACAGGGCCTCTCTCTCGCGTCCCACGTCCTGCCAGGCGTGGGCCGCCTCGGTCAGTTTCCGGTGCACGCGCAGGCGTTCACGGTGGGTCTCGATCCAGCCGCGCAGCCGGGGCCAGGCGGTGATGAGGGCCTCGTGGGCGAGTTCGACGGTGTCGTCGTCGAGGGTGATGAGCCGGGCCCGGGCGAGTGCCTCCAGAACCTGGGCGGTGTCCTGCCGGCCGGTGGTCTCCAGCTCTGCGCGTGGTGCGGGCCTGCGGGTGTCGGGGGTGCCGTCGCCCGGGGCGACCAGCCGCAGCAGTACCCGGCGGGCTGCTGCCGCCTGGCCTTGGGACAACCGGCCGTAGACCTCCTCGGCGCTCTGTGCGATCGCGCCGTCCAGGCCGCCGGCCGCCTCATAGCCCGCCACAGTGAGCGTCTTGCCGCGGCGGCGGCGCCAGGTCTCCAGCAGCACATGCGACAGCAGCGGCAGCCCGCCCGGCGCATCGGCTACCTCCTTGACCAGACGGGCGGTCAGGGCTCGCTCCACGGTCAGTCCGGCGGCCATGGCCGGCCTGACGACGGTCTCGCGCAGTTCCGCCGGGTTCATCGCGCCGGCCAGCAGATTCGCGTCACGCAGCGCCTCGGCCAGGTGGCGGTGTTCGGCGCAGCGTCCGTAGAAGTCACCGCGCACCGCCAGCAGCACCCGCAGGCGGCTCTCCGGCTGCCGGGCGGCAAGCAGCAGGTCGATGAAGCGGGCCCGCTGCGCCGGATCGTGGCAGAGGGTGAAGACCTCCTCGAACTGATCGACGATCACGAACGTGTCCGCCCCGCCGCTGCCCGCGCTGCTGGGGGTCAGGAGGGGAGCGTGGGTGCGGGCAGGGTGGTCGCCGGGGGTCAGGATCCGGATCGCGGCCAGCCGCAGGCCCGGCTCCTTAGAGCGCTGCAGGAGGGGGACCAGGCCGGCCCGCAGCAGGGACGACTTGCCGCTGCCGGACGGACCGAACAACGCGGCAAACCGCCTGCGGCGCAGCAGATCAACCAGGTCGGCCGTCAACTGCTCCCGGCCGAAGAACCGGCCGCTGTCACCGGTTTCGAACCGCGCAAGCCCCCGGTACGGCGGCTCCACCACTGCATCGCCCTCATCCGGGCCGCCACCGGCAGCCTCCTGCACCGCCTGCTTCCACCGGGCCTCCCACACGGCCACCTCACCCCCGCACGCCCGCACATAGGCCAGCACCACCGGCAGCGTCGGCAACTGCTCCCCAGCGGCCGCCTGCGACAGCGTGGTCACCGAGTAGCCCTCCCGCTCGACCATCGCCCGGTAAGTGATCCCGCCCGCCTCCGTACGCAACGTGCGTAACTCGAACGCGAACCGCTGCACCGAACCCGCCGCCGGATCCACCGGCACCTCACGACGCCCCGCCACACCCTCACCCCCTCCGGCCGCTCCCGCACCAACAGGGCAGCCAACCCAGACACCTCAACGACACCAGAAGAATCACGCGTCCGGCCATTGTTCGGCCGCCGGAACAGCACTGCCAAACAATGCCCCCGGCCGCTGAACTCGGTGATGCGAGCGGCACGGGGGTCCGCTCCACAGGGGGTACGTCCTGCCCGGCTGCACACACAGCCGGGCCGGGCGTACCCAACCGCGGGCAGCCCTGTCCGCCTCCGGGGCTGACAGCGGCCCCGGTTGCAGGCCCAGAGAGTTCAACCGGAAGGAAGCCATGAATCACCTCAGGAAAAGGCTGGCGGTGCTGGCCCTGCCAGTGGTCGCCGCGATGTCGCTGGGCGTTCCCGCAACCGCTGCGCCGAGCACGGATACGCGCGTGGTGGTGGCGGAAGCAGGCGAAACGGGTTCGGCCTCAGGCGCCCGGTCTGCTGTTACACCGCAGGCGCTGGTGAGTTACATCAGCAATGAGAACAACATCGGGATCGGAGTCTCACGGATCGACCGCGGCCAGAACTACGACGCGATCCTGCAGCCTCACCGGCGCACGGACGGTCCCCCTCTCAACTGGGACCGGGCTCAGTCCTTCTACATCGGTGCTGGGTACTGCGCCGATGCCTGGTTCTTCCAGGGCAGTTGGAAGCCCAGCCCCACCGCCCAGGACGTCAGAGGACCCGTGGTGGTCCGCACCCAGCAGAGCATCTCCGGTGAGGCCGTCGCGAGGTGGGCGGTCCGAGACGTCAAGCGCTGCTGATTCCGACGCGGATCACCGTCCACAAGCGTGATGTTGGCCTTCCCCACCCCGCTGGGGGAGGCCAACTCCGCGACGTCCGCCACTCCTCACGTCATCCACCAGGACGCACAAGGCTGTCCGGCCCTGTCGTGCGGGGCCAGGGCTGCGCCGCCGCATGCCTGGTGGGGGTTTATGGGGTGTGGAGGGTGTGGGTGTGGCTGTAGCCGGCGGGTGTGGGGGTGTACTGGGGGGAGGGGGAGGGGGAGGGTGTGGTGGGGGAGCGGTAGAGGTATCCGATGCCGCGGACGGAGACGATGGATGCGCCGCCGGCGGGTGTGGCGTCGAGTTTGCTGCGCAGCCGGGAGATGGTGAATTTGACCCGGTCGCGTGCCGAGGGGGCGGGGGTGTTCCAGCCTGCCTGGAGGAGTGTGGTGAAGTGCTGGACGGTGCCCGCGCGGCGTACGAGGTGGTCAAGGATCCGGAACTCGGTGGTGGACAGGGGCAGGAGGGAGCCCGCGGCCCATGCCTGGTGCTGCTCGGAGTCCAGGCGGAGCAGGCCGTCGTCGTAGATGTCGTCGTGCCGGCGCTCGGCGGCCCGGTAGCGGTGCAGTACCCGCTCGATGCGGGCGATGATCTCCCGCGGTTGGCAGGGTTTGGTGATGTAGTCGTCCGCGCCGCTGGTGAGCCCGACGACCGCATCCACACTGTCACTTCGGGCGGTCAGGAAGATGACGGGAACATCGCTGACCGTGCGCAGCCGGCGCAGGACTTCGAATCCGTCGGTGTCGGGCAGCATCACGTCCAGCAGGACGAGATCGGGGCGCTGGAGGTAGGCGCTGCGCAGACCGGCGCGTCCCGTGCCTTCGGCCAGGACCGTGTAGCCGAAGCGGGTGAGGGTGTGTTGCAGTGCGACGCGGACCATCTCGTCGTCCTCGACGATCAGCAGCTGTGTCGGGCGGGCGGGTCCCACACCGGGGCGGGCGGGGCCGGCCGGCTGCGCGCGGGGCGTCTGGCTCACCGCCGGTGACGGGACTGCTCCGATCTCGGTGGCCGGGACGTGCTGGTCCAGCAGGTACTGGGTGGTCATGAGGTGGCAGGCGGAGCAGAGCCGGAAGAGCACCCCGCGCACCGACAGCGTGTGCTCGGCCGGCCGGGGGCAGCGCCGGCCCGCCAGTTCGACGGTGCAGGGCCCCCCGCCCCGCGCGGCCTGGCGTGCGCGCATCCGCCGCGCCGCCGAGCGGCAGGTGCTCGAGCAGTACTCCCGAGGGCGCCCCGCCCTGCGTGCCGCGGGCAGCGCCCGGCCGCAGGCGCGGCACGCATCGCTCGGTGCGGACACGAGCAGTTCCCCCTCTTCTTCTTGATGGAGCACGAAACGCCTTTCGTGCTCCGGGCCGGGAACGACCGGACGCCGGATTCCTTGGCTGTCGCCTGCGGATGCTGTTACCTGGAAGCAGGACGTCTGAAACGGTAGGAGGGCCCGGCCGCCGGGAAGCGGCCGGACCCCGGTGTCACGGTCGCTCGGGCTTGCCGGCGTCGACGACTGTGCCACCCACCGCAGCGAGGGCCCTCGCCGTAACGGCGAGGGCCTGTGCGTCAGTCAGGATCGCGACCGCCTCCACCACACCGAGCACGGTACGCACCCCTTCCCACCACACCTGCCGTGAAGCACCCACCAACGGCCACCACCTCCGCGACGACCGGGACGCCGCCGGCACGGGCCGCTGCCCCACCGCCTCGCCTTCCCCGTCCTCCGTGCACGGGTCCTCGCGCATCGGGATCCTCCTCTCGACGGCGCTCGCGACCTTCGCGGGCCGTCGCGACACGCACGCGCGGTCGAGCTGCGAGAGGTGTCGCCCGGTGCGGTTTCCACCCGGTGCTGTGGGATGGTGCGCTGTCCACCGTCGCGTGCCGGGCGAGGGGCGGCAAGCACACGCAATCAACGTAGTTCCAGCACCGCCGAGGCGCGCGTGCTCGGGGCATCGTTGAGGCCTGCGGGCCAGCAGGCCGGGGGATGACGGCGTCCGGATCGCCACCGCGGAATGTCTCCCGCTCTGCCGCGGGGGATGACGTCTGCGGGGCGGTGCGCCGGGGGTAGGGGCGCAGGCGGTGAATCACCAGTGACTGGGTGGGAAGCCGCAACGTGTGGCGGTGAGTTCGGGGAATGCTGGTGAGGGCTCAGCCGCAGAGTTGTCGTTGAGTTCCGGCAGCGTCGGGACTGAACTGGCTGGAGCGGGTCTGGGTGTCAGTCCCGGCCCCTACGATGCCCCCTTATGGCCGATGACGTGCTCAACTACTCTCAGCCGGGGCCGTTCACGAGCCTGGACGGGACGCAACTGCAGCTCATCGAGGGGATGCCCAACGACCCTGTGGGCATTTGTGCCGCTGTGCAGCAGCTGGTGATCCAGCCCGGGGATGCCGTGGCGTTAGGGGTCCCTGAGGGCCGGATCACGGAGAAGAACATCCGGCGGGTCAACGAACTGGTCACCGCGCTGACCGCTCTTGAACCCGTATCTTTGCACCACGCCCGGACGCCCGAGAAGCGTGTGATCGGCACCTGCCGGCACTTCGCCACCCTTGCCTGCGCAATCTTGCGGGCGCGAGGTATCACCGCCAGGGCCCGGTGCGGTTTCGCCACCTACTTCCAGGAGGGACGCGGCGTCGATCACTGGATCACCGAGTACTGGGACGGTGACCAGGCCCGCTGGGTGCGCATCGACACCGAGGTCCTCGGCAGGGGAAACGTGGACCGTCCGCAGGACCTCGCTCCCGGCGAGTTCCTGTCCGGGGGTGAGAGCCCGTGAACAAACTGATCGTTGCGGGTGGGTGGGAATCGGTGAAGTGACGTGAACGGCCAGGACCTCTTGGTAGCAACTGCGGTGTCGAAGCCCAGTCGCGCCAAGAGGTCCTGTCATGCCGTTGTACGCCCCTGCCATCACCGCCGTCACCCCGGATGCTCAAGCTGACTGCTCCTGCCTGGCCTGCCGGTTCGGTCACGGCCGCCGTCATCCGGCCCGGTCCCGCCGCTACACCTCGGACACCACGGATGCGGAGTGGCAGGTCATCGCGGCGGTGCTGCCGTGGCCGGCCTGGCTGGACGGCAAGGGCGGGCGGCCGGAGGAGTACTGCCGCCGTCTGATCGTGGACGCGATCTTCTACGTCGCGGACAACGGCAACAAGTGGCGCAACCTGCCGGGCGACTTCCCGCACTGGCGCACGGTGCACACCATCTTCACCCGGTGGTGGCAGGACGGAAGCGTCGACGCCATCCACAACGACCTGCGTGACGAGGTCCGCCGGTCCGAGGGCCGGGACACCGACCCGACCGCCGCGGTCATCGACTCGCAGTCGGTACGCGCTGCGGAGACGGTCGGCTCCGACAGCCGCGGGTACGACGCGGGCAAGAAGGTGGCAGGCCGCAAGCGCCACGTGATCGTGGACACGATCGGCCTGCTCCTGGTCGTCATGGTCACCAGCGCGAGCGTGCAGGACCGCGACGGCGCCCGCCCTGCGCTGACGCACCTGCGTGACCTCTTCGAATCGGTCAGCCTGGTCTGGGCCGACGGCGGCTACGCCGGGAAACTCGTCACCTGGGCCAAGAAGAAGCTCCAGTTCACGATCGAGATCGTCAAGCGCAACGACGACGTCAAGGGCTTCGTGGTACTGCCACGCAGGTGGGTGGTGGAGCGCACGCTGTCGTGGATCTTCCAGCGCCGCCGCTGCGTACGCGACTACGAACGGTTACCCGAGCACCACGAAGCCATGGTCAAGTGGTCCATGATCATGCTGATGTCACGGCGCCTGGCGGGCACGAAGGACGCCAAACACCGGAAATGATCAGTTTGTTCACGGGGTCTGAGGCATGGGTCCACTACCGCAATGGCTTGATCGATCCGGGCACGTTCGGGGTGAGCGGTACTGATCACGCCTGGGGTTGGGCCGAGATCAGCGGCAATGCCGTCCGAGACCTTGCCGCTCTCTGCAAGCAGGAGACGTTGCCCTGGGACGAGTGGGGCCGCATGAGCGCGGCGTACGAAGGCAAGACAGGGCCGGAGTACGACCAGCTGATCGACGCGGTTGCCGATACCTGCGCCAAGGACGACCCACCGGCTCTGATGCATCTGTTCGCCCACCAGGATCTGGCCGTTCCCCCGCACATGCTCGGGTGAGCAAGGTCGGGGACCGAACACCGAGCTGGTCGACGACCATGTCGTCTCATGCATGCCCGGCCCGTAGGGCGGGGGTGTTTGTGATGGGTGACGGTTCTTGGCTGAGACGGTGGGGAGGATGCCGCAACTCGAGAGGCCTGCCCGGCGGCTGCGCGACCCTCCCGATGCTCCCCGCCCGCCCTGCCCTGGCGGGTGTCGGCGGCCAGTAGAAAATCCCCACGTACGGCCAGTTCGATTCCCCAAGTGGCAGTCACACTCAGTAGCCTCGGTGTCGGCTTGTGCACCTGGCGTATGAAGGGGTTGAGGTCGTGGCACGTACCTGGCTGTCCATCCGGGTGGAGTTGGTCTCCGGGCACGGTGCAGACCTGTGGCCTCGCCCCGGCCGGGTCTTCGCCGCCGCGCGCTCGCACTCCTTCGCCCAGTTCGCCACGGCCATCGACCTCGCCTTCGGCCGCTGGGACCTCGCCCATCTGCACCTGTTCACGTTGTCCGACGGCGCCCGGGTCAGCCCTCTGGACTGGTGGGACGGCGAGGCCCCGGACGGCACCGTGGATGGCCATGCGACCAAGCTGAGCAGGCTGCAGGCCGGCGAGCAGTTCGCCTATGTCTTCGACATGGGCGACGACTGGGCCCACCTGTGCACGGTGGCGGAAAAGCGCATCGATCCTCTCGACGAGCTAGGCGAGGCCCCCGACCGCCCCGTTCCGTACTGGGGTTGGGGCAGCCTCCCGGACCAATACGCACGCCGCTGGGACGGAGACGACGGGGGGTCGCCGATGCCGAAGCGGCCAGCCCGCGGGCTCAGCGACCTGCCTCCGATCCTGCCGTGGTGGGGCGAGCACCGCCGAGGATGACCTCACGCTGCGTGCACGAACTGTCCGCCAGCGGGGAATTGAAGTGGCCATGATGGGGAGCTGAAGTGGCCGCGAGCGGGGAAATCTAACTGGCCGCTGACAGGCGGGGAGGTCGGTGGTTGCGGTGGCCTTTGCTGTACGTCATCGGGCTGGCTGTCAGGGGGAGTTTTCTGTCGGCCGCCCGTGCGTGTGCCCGGTACGCCTGGTTCGTGGGAGGAACTGGCTTTCCTGTGGCTGTTGTTGAGGGAGAGTCACGCTGGGCGGGGGTTGGTGCACTACTGGGTGGTGGAGGACGCCGGAGTTGCTGGCGTACGAGGAGCCCAGGGAGATGACCTGTGGAGATAGCGGTGGTTGCGCCGGTGGCCTTGGGGCTGTGTGGTGGGGCGGCGCGTGTCGGCTACCTGTGGATCCGTGCCCGGGCTGCGGTACGGCTGGCGGAGATAGACGAGGAGGCACTCAGCACCCAGCTGCAGGTACTGCCGCCGGGAAGCCGGATCTCCAGGCGCCGGCCTGGGCAGAGCGAGACCGTGGTCCAGATCGGTGGCCTGACCGGCAGCCAGGGGGGCCTCGGTGGATAACGACACGCGGCCTCCTGCTGCGACGGCCACACCCCTGGTGCTTGCCCCGGCACGGCAGACGGCGGCAGCGGCCGCCGCTCCCGCCACGCTGTACCCGCCTGCGGGCACCAGATCGCGGGCGGCTTTCGCGCACTGCTATCAGCAGCAGCTGACGCCGGTCATCCGTTTCATCATGCGCAACGGCGCGAGCCCGCACGAAGCCGCCGACATTGCGCAGTCCACCTTCGTCCTGGCCTACGAAGCCTGGGATGCCATCGAACACGCACCCGCATGGCTACGCCGGGTCGCCTACCGCCAACTGCTCAAGGTGCGCCGGGCCAAGGAGCACCCCTGTGCCGTGCTTCCGGATCTGCCGGGCGGCAGATGCCCGATGGCTGCGGTGGAACTCGGCGAGCAGGAAGCCCGCGTGTATGAGGCCCTGAGCTGGTTGCCGGCCCGTCAGCGGGAGGTCATGGCATGGACGTTCGACGGCTTCAGCCCTGCCGAGATAGCCCAGGAACTGTCGATAGAGCCCGCTGCGGTACGCCAGAGCCTTGCCCGGGCCCGGCAGAACTTGAAACGCGCGCTCGGCATCTCGAAAGGCGGTGCACGATGACATCCCCCTTGGACGGCTATGACCCGGACGGTCCGGCCGACGACGCCGCCCTCGATGCCCTGCTCTTCGCAGCGGACGACGCGGTGCTTGACACACTCAATTCCGCTACGGATCTCGATGAGGGATGCGCGAGGATCTTCGCCGCATCCGTCACCCCTGACCAGGCCCCGGTCCCGTATTTCCTGCGCATCCCCGCAAGCCCGCCCCCCAGCCAGCCGCCCTCCCTGGTCGAGGCCGCCTCTCGGCTGCCGGCACATGGACCGGGAGCAGACCCACGCAGGAAGGCAGCCGGTCCGGTGGACGCTTCGGCCCAGCACGAGCGGGCCGGCGTCGACGAGGCGAGCGCCACACGTCAGCGACGGAGATAGCGCGATAGCCGCCTGCCAGACCGGGCCGCGGGCCACCGTTTGTCTGGTCGCGGGAGGTTGCTCTGTCGGCTGGTGGGAGAGTGCGGCCATGGAGATTGCCAACCGCACGCTGACGGCAGACGTGATCGCGGCACTGACGTACTGGCCTGGTGTCGTCTGGGTGGGTCAGAAGAATCCTCCGGACCCTGTGGATCTCACTGTTCTGCTCCCCTTCTTCAACGAGGTGTTGCAGGAACTTCCCTGGTGGAACCGCGACTGGAAGGTCAGCCACGTCGAGCCGGGTTTTCCCCTGGAGATCGAGAGTGATCACCACGGTCACCCTTCAAGGTTCACTGAGGTGTCAGTGCCGGGCACGGTTGGGTGCGGCAGTGGTGAGAGCCTGCCCTTCGTCACGAAGGTCGGGATTGCGGGTGACCAGCTGATCCGGTTTGAGGCCAAGGTCGGCGACGTGGTTATCGGTCCTGCCGTTGCCCCTGCCGGGCGGCTGGAGCCACATCCGTTCGCACGGGTGCTCACCGGGTTGATGGACCTGCGCGGGATTCCGGTCGGGGTGATGGCAAGGGAAACCGCACGATCGATGTCCACCATCCACATGCTTCGCAGCGGAAGGCATAACCCGGAGCCGCTTCTTGCCCAGGAGATCGCCAAGGTTCTGGGCATGTCCGAAGAGGACGTCAGAGTTATTGCTGGACTCGACGACGGAAGTACGCAGTAGCTGACAGGCGGCGTCACGATGCGGTGTTGGCACTGCGTCAAGCGACGCTCGCCCTGTTGATCACGGTGCGGGCGCCCCTGTCCTCAGGCGGGCTCTTTGCACAGCGCCCGTGGAGCCAGATCAACTCCCTTCCTCGGTAGTGCTCCGGCAGGACCGTGCGGTGGCTTGCGAACAGCCCCGGCTCCGCTGCGGGGAGTGACGTCTGAGGGCAGTGCGCCTGCGATAAGGGCCTGACGGCGGATCACACGGCCCGGGCCGGATCGGGGTCACAAGCGTTACATGCGTCGCTGCGCTGGTGTCGAACTCCTGAGCAGGCGTGTCCTGTTGGTGTGGACGAGGGGCGCTGTCGGCGTACAAGTGGTCGTGCACCACCCCGTACGGATGAGAGTGCACCGTTGTTGATGCGGTGAGAGGTGAGGGCCGCGAGTCTGCTGCTGTCGGTTTGGGCGGCAGAGGGGCGGCTGACGGTGGTCTTGGATGCGCATCGCTGGCTGGAGCTTCGGCGGTTTCGCGGCCTGTATGAGTCCGGCGCGATGAGCCTGCGGGAGATCGCGAAGGAGACCGGGCTGAACCGTCGTACGGTCGCCAAGTACCTGTCTGGTGGGGTGTCGGCCGCGCCGCCGCAGCGGGAGCCCAGCGGTCGGCCGCGGCGGCGGGCGGTGGACGAGGTCGCCCCGCTGATCGACGCGATGCTGCGGGCAGAGATCCTGCTCAAGGGGGCAGTGATCCACGAGCGCCTGGTCCAGGAGTACGGGGTCGCCCTCAACTATCAGCGGGTGAAGCTCTACCTGCAGGAGGCCAGGCCCCGGATCGCCGAGGAGCTTGGGATCAGCCCGGGTGAACTGGCCGGTCTGCACCGCCGGTTCGAGGTCGTCCCGGGGGCCCAGGCCCAGGTGGACTGGGGGGATGAAGGAAGAATCCTCGCCCACGTCGGGATCCCGAAGGTCTACTCCTTCCACATGACGCTGTCGTACTCGCGCGACCCGTTCTGCTGCTTCACCACCAGCCAGGACCTGGCGACCTTCTTCGACTGCCACCGGCAGGCGTTCGCGCACTTCGGCGGGGTGCCGATGACGATCGTCTATGACCGCACCAAGACGGTCGTGCGCCGGCACGTCGCCCCGGGCGAGGCGGTTCCGCTGCACCCGGAAGCGGTCGCGTTCGCCGGGCACTACGACTTCGATATCGACGTGTTGGCCGCCTATCGGCCCCAGGGCAAGGGCCGGGTCGAACGGCAGGTCGGCATCGTCCGGGACCACGTGCTGGCCGGGCGAGGCTTTTCCTCCCTCGAGGAGATGAACGCCGCCTTCGCGGCCTGGGTGCCGTTGCGGCGGGCGAAAGTGCACGGCACCCATGGCGAGGTCATCGGCCACCGGGCGGCGCGCGACCACACGGCTCTGCGCCCGTTGCCGCAGATGCCGTATGTGGTCGCCCAGCGGCACCTGCGGCACGTTGGCAAGGACTGCCTGGTCGCCTTCGACGCGAACCTCTACTCAGTGCCCGCCCGGAAAGTCCGCCCACGCCAGCTGGTCGAGGTCCGGGCCACCAAGTCCCAGGTCACACTGCACGCAACCGTCCCCGCAGCCGATGGTGAGACCCTGCTGGCCGTTCATTCGCGGGCTGTTGGCCGCGGGGCCCGCATCGTCGACGAGAAGCACTGGGACGGCCTACCCACCGGTGCCGGCCGCCGTGTCACCACCGGCGACGGCCCGACTCCGCCCCGCCGTGAGCAGTCGCTCCGGCAAGAGACCGGGCCGCTGCAGGCCCTGCTGAACCGGACCGCTGTCGCCCGCGTCGAAGTCGGGCGCCGTCCGCTGTCGGTCTATGACGAGCTGACCGGCACTCGTCCCTTCACCCCTAACTCCCCAACGAAGGAATCCCGTTGAGCGAGCTGACCGGCACCCGCATCCGCACCACGGCCGTCAAGCTCGGCCTGCCTCACCTGGCCGAGGCCCTGAACCAGTACATCCAACGGGCTGACGAGGCCAAGATGGGCTACCTCGATCTCCTCGACCTGGTGCTGTCCGAGGAACTCGCGGTGAAGGACGACCGCCGCTTCCGGCAGGGCCTGCGTCTGTCGAGGCTGCCGCACCACAAGACGCTGGACGACTACGACTTCGCCTTCCAGCCTGACCTCGACCCACGCAAGGTCAAGGACCTCGCCACTCTCTCCTTCGTCGAGGACAAAGCCAATGTCGCCCTGCTCGGCCCGCCCGGGGTCGGCAAGACCCACATCGCTGTTGCCCTGGCTGTCGCAGCCTGCCGGGCCGGCTACTCGATCTACTTCACCAGCCTCGATGACATGGTCCGCAACCTCAAAGCCGCCGAAACCGCGGGCCGCCTGGTCAGCAAACTCGGGACATACCTGCGGCCCGGCGTCCTCGTGGTCGACGAGGTCGGTCAGCTACCAGCCCCTCGAACGCGCCGAGGCCAACCTGGTCTTCCAGGTGATCTCCAAGCGTTACGAGAAGGGCTCGATCATCCTGACCTCGAACAAGACCTTCAGTGAGTGGGGTCAGGTCTTTGGCGACGAAGTCCTCGCCACCGCCATCCTTGACCGCCTCCTGCACCACTGCGAGGTCGTTCCCATCAATGGCAACAGCTATCGGCTCAAGAACCGGCTCCAGGCCATCGAACGAGACACCGACGTGGCCTGAGTGGTGCACATATCCCCGTACTTGGTGGCGCACTCACACCAGTACGGGGACAGGCGCAGCCTCTCAAGAAGTGGACCAGGACCAGGACCGCGATTCGCGTGCCGTGGCTGGGGGCTGGCTTGGTGTGTTCGGGAGGCGGGGGTGAAGTTTCGGGTTGGGGTGTCACATCTGGTCGGTTTGCTGCTTATAGGGGTGGATGCGGCGCGGCGGGCGCTGCCGGGCTCGGTGGAGTGGGTGTGGATCTGGTGATGGTCGGGATCGCGGCGGGGGTGATGGCGGCGTGCCTGTCGCGTGGGGGCGACCGGTGGGCGAAGGCCCGTGCGGGGTATGGCCGGCAGGGCCTTGCACAGGGGGCGCGGTCCTTGTCGTTTGGCCGTCTGGCCGCGCGGGCGGCGGGTGGTGGCGGCCGGATAGGGGCGGATGGCGCCGGTCGTGCGGTCGGTGGCCGAGAGGCGTGATCGGCGACATGGTCATGGAACAGCCCCCGGCCCCGGTGGGGACCGAGGCCCAGCGGCAGCCGCGCTCGCGCTTTCCGGTGGTCCATCGTGATGACTTTGATGCCTTCTACGTCCGCGAGATGCGTGCGGTGACGGTGTTTCTCATGCATCAGGGGGCCACGCCGTATGAGGCAGCCGATTCGGCGCATGAGGCCATCAGTAAACTCCTGCCCGACCGTTGGCGCACGATGGAACATCCCCGGGCCTTTTTACGCCTCACTGCGCAGCGCTGCTACTGGCGCCAGAATGACGCGCGTGTGTGTCCGGCGGATCCGGTGCCGGACCGTCCCGGTGGCACCTGCCCGGTGTCGGAGGTGGTGCTCACCGAGACGCAGCAGCGTCTGCTCGGCGCGCTGCACGAACTGCCGCCGGCTCTGCGGTCTGTCATGGCCTGGCACCTGGACGGCTTCGACTACGTCGAGATTGCCGAGGCGCTCGGCATGAGCCTTGCTGCCGTACGGCAGAACATCAGCCGGGCCCGCAGGAAGCTCGTCACCATCCTCGGCCTCGGGAAAGGGGACGCAGATGACTGACCACACGCCCCACGAGGGCGGATACGACAACCAGGAGCGGCTCCTTGACCAGCTTCTGGCCGACCATCACGACCAGCTCCTGCACACGGTTGCCGACGCGCTCGACGCGCGCGCCGGCCTTGCCGCGTTGAAGCCCCTGCGTCACGCTCAGGGGCCCGGCCTTGATGTGGTGGTCCCCGTCCACGAGTCGCCTGAGGTCGCCGCGTGGAGAGAGGCGGTGGATGCACAACGGCTGCAGATGCCGCGCAGGCCGGGCAGTCTCGCGGCGGTCCTGCAGCAGTTCGAACAGCTGACAGATCTGCTGGCGTGCATCCGCCGGGCGGTGCCCCGGGCAACGATGGTGAACGTGGCAGCGCTTGCAAGCTCTCTGGTGCTTGTGAGGCTGGAGCGGGGGCTGGCCGGCCGGACCCTGACCCGGGCCGGAGCGCATCAGCTGCTGGCGGAGCTGGAGGAATGGCTGGGCGAGTCGGTGCAGGCCATGGCGGGCGCACCGTCTGGCCCGGGCCACCTCGCGAGGCTTGTGTGCGCGGTGGAGTCCCTGCCCGCTCTCCACACGCTGGTCATGAATCTCTTCGAGGACGCTCAGGCTGAAGTGCCGCCGCGCCACGGGCAGCCCGCCTGCGGTCCTGCCCGCGCCGGGCGAGGTGATGCATCGGAGGTGGGGTCCCGCCGGCGCACGGGGTTCTGCGGGGCGCTGCTCATGCTGGTCGGGGTTGTCGCGGTGTTCGCGGTCTGGGCGCCTGAGCCGTTGAATGGCCTGGCGTTCTTGATGACCGTTCCGCTGGCGGCGCTGGGGAGCCGCTGCCTGCTGTTGGGCGGCGCCGTCGTGGACCTCGAGACGCCGTCCCATGTCGTACCCGGTGGTTACGGTGCAGCGGTGAGCCAGCCCATACCGGCCTCGTGTACGGGCTCCTCGCGGTGAACGCACAGCCGGTGCGGGGCCGCTGCGACGAGCGGGGGAGCACCGCCCGTGCAAGGTCCGGGCGGGGTGACCGGACGCCGGCGGGCCCCGCCCGGTGCGGTATGCGCTGAGCGTGAGCACACGGTGGTTGCTGCGCCGCTGCCGGGTGCGATGCGCCCCGCGCGGATCCGGCTGCCCGCCGCCGCACCGTCGGCGGCGGCGCGGCCCGGGGTACGGGCCGACGGCCTCTTTCACTCGTCTGTGTGGGCGGGCAGGGGAGTGTTCCGCCGACTGCTTTCGCATGCGAACTGGCGGCGTGAGCTGGGGTTTCAGGGGCCTGTGGGAGGCGTGGGTCGGGGTAAACGCGGTGGGGCAGGGGGTTGGATAGGGTGTGGCGTATGCCTCCCCCGGGGTCGGTGGGCCACGGCCGTGTCGACCGGCACGGGAGGGGAGGAGTAGGAGATGGCGTCGCTCTCTGGAGCGGATCCGACGGATCCGAAGGAGGGCGATCAACACACCGGAGGGGTGTAACAGCCTTCGGTCTGGCTGTTTTTGGGCAGCCAGAAGGCCTTCCCGGGCAGACGGGAAGGTTCTGGTGTGGCGGTTGCCGCTCTGGAGCGGGAGGTCTCGCATCCTGTGCTTCGCGCCAACGGGCAGGGATGCGGGGCCTCTTGTGCTGTGCGGCGCTGTTGCCAGTACGGCCAGTGGCCGACTGACGGAGTTACACCTTGCGCTGCCGTGGCGGAGCAGGAGACGTGCTACTTCTCTATTTCTCGCACACAGCCTGGTCAGGGCCTGTTAGGCAGCGCAAAGTTCGCACCTGACGGACTGTGAAGGTGCCTCTAAAATGTACCTTGTGGGGCGGGGGTGAGGGCGGTGGCACGGGGGCTTGCGGGCATGTTCGACGGGGCGCGGCTGCGGCAGGAGCGGGCTCGGGCGGACGGGGGGCGCGGGATCAGCGCTGCTGAGCTGGCGGTGCGGGTGGGGGCGAGCAAGGCGCAGATTCTGGCGTATGAGAATGCCCGCTACTGCCCGGACCCGCAGCGGATACAGGCGCTGGCGAAGGCGCTGGGGGTCAGCCCGCTGCAGCTGGCCGACGAGGCCGGGAAGGCGTCGTGGACGCTGGCTGACCTGCGGCGGGCCAGCGGGCTTCGGGCGCGGGATGTGACGGGCCGGTTGAAGGTGTCACCGCGCAGTTTCCGGCGGCTGGAGAGCGACGGGCTGGTGTCGGCCCGCAGCTTTGGCCTGGTGGCCGCCGTCGCGGAGTGTCTGGGGGTGAGGGTCGACGACATCGAGGGGCATCTGTCGAATGTGCCGGTGGTGAGGGAGCGTCTGGAGCGGGCGCGGGTGCCGTGTGAGGCGCTGCTGGAGCGGTATCGGGCGCCCGGCCGGCTGGATGTTCCGGCGCCGGACGAGCCGGAGGTGGTGGAGCTGGCTGCCCTGTATGGGCGGCCGGCGTCGGTGGTGGCCCGGCTGATGGGGCACGAGGTGGTGCGGGTGCGCGGTGCGCAGCGCCGCCTGGCGGGGTTTGCGGCGGTGGCCGACTACGGGGGATCGGCCGATGAGCAGGCCGACGCGCGCCGCGGGGTGCACGCCGAGCACGAGCGGATCGGGCAGATCAGCGCTTCACTGCCAGGGCGGCTGGATGCGTTCTTCCGCTGTCTGCTGCCTGCTGAGACGTGGCGGGCGGTGGCACTGCTGCAGACGGTCAGGGGATTTGGCCTGTGGTTGTCGCCCGGCCAGTTGGGCATCGAGGCATCGGCCGTCACGTCCATTCCCGCCGGGCTGTGCAGGACATCTACAGCGGGCGGGGACGGCGACGCGGCGCTGTACCAGATCTCGCCCGAGGGCTCCGAGCACTGCGCGCGCTACCGGTCCTGGTACGACGTTCTGTATCCGGGGATCAGGACCATCCTGCAGGCTCGGGAGAGCCAGTTGTCGGGCCATGTGTCGGGTGCGGTACTGCGCGAGCACTTCAGACTGGCCCAGGCGGTGCTCTTCAGCTTCGACGGGCTGTTGTGCCGGCTGTTCGCGACGAATCTCCAGTCGGTCTCGGACCATCTGGTCCAGGCGGCGCTGGCTCTGCAACTGTCCGTCGGGCCGCAGACGCCCACCGATCCGGTGGGCATGCTCCGCGATCTGGTCCGGGTGGGCTCGCCTGCGCAGATCCGCCGTCTGGATCACTTCCTGACCCTGCTGGAGACGGAAGCGGCCCAGCACGCCGAGCCCTTGCCCGGGGCACAGCAGCTGTTGCGGGTGCTGATGGAAGGGCCCTGGCGGATGGCGGTGGTCACCGACCATGCGGCCCAGGCGGTCGACACCTTCCTGGCCCACCTGGCGCCCGTCATAGGAAGTGACCGGGTCCGCGTCTTTGGCCGGCCCGCCAACCCGCGCCTGATGAAACCTCATCCGCACGCCGTGGCCCTGGCCGCCGGGACGCTGGGCAGCCCGCACGCGCAGACGATCCTGATCGGGGAGTCGGTCGCCGATGCCCTGGCGGCCCGGACCGCCGGGGTCGTGTTCATCGGTCTGGCGCCCACGCCCCGCAAGGCGCAGATGCTCAGGGAAGCCGGAGCCACCATCACCGTCGGCTCGCTGCGGGAGATCACCTCGGTGGTCCGCTCCCTGACGACTGCGCCCTACACCCGGGGGCGTGTGCCCTGATGAGGGGACCGGCAGGCAACGCGCGTTCCCGGTCGCCCTGTCCGCCGCCGGTGAGCCACACCGTGGCCGCGGGCAGCCACCACACCACGCACGTGTTCGTTCACGACACTGCCCCTGCCCGCCCGCCGTTGCTGAGAAGCCCGCCTCAACGACCGGCGGCAGGGGCAGACACACCGGGGCCGCGGGCGGTGTACTGCCTGCCGCAGGAAGGACGATCAGCTAGGCCCGCTGCTCCAGGCCTGCAGGGTGGTGGCCAGCCGCAGGGTGTGCGGATGGGATTCACCGACGGTGCGCCGACTGGCTTCCAGAGCTGTGCCGAGGAGCTGGTGGGCCTGGTGCGCGAGGCCGAGGCCGTGCAGAACGCAGGCAAGTTTGTACTGGGTGGACAGAGTCCGCGGATGTTCGGGGCCCAGCACCCGTGAACGGGTGTCCCAGGTGGTGCGGAGTTCCTGCTGGGCGGAGTCCAGCTCGCCCAGATCCTGCAGGACGCAAGCGAGATTGTGACGGGCGGTGAGCGTCCGCGGATGCTCATCTCCCAGCGACTGCCGGCGGACGGCCAGGAGAATCAGGTACTCCTGCTGCGCCTGTACGAGTTCTCCCTGGTGGTGCAGCACACGGGCCAGCTCGTGCCGCGCCGCCAGGGTGTGGGTGTGCTCGTCGCCCTGCAGCCGGCGCCGGGCGGACAGCACGTGGCTGAAGTGCTGCCGCGCCTGCTCGAGTTCTCCCTGGTCGTGCAGGACGCGGGCGAGTTCGTGCCGTGCGGTCAGGGTGTGGGTGTGCTCGGCACCCTCAACGCGCTGCCAGGCGGCCCAGACGTCCTCGTACTCGGCCCGTGCCTGGACGAGTTCTCCCAGGTCGTGCAGGGCACCGGCCAGGTTGTGCCGGGTGGAGAGTGTTTCGCCGTGATCTGCGCCCAACAGGCGGCGGCGCACGGCCAGCACCTGCTCGTACTCCCGGCGCGCCTGCTGGAACAGACCGCACGCCTGCAGGTAGCGCGCCGCCAGTTCGGCGGCCTCGGCACCGGCCAGGCGGATGTCCTCGCCCAGCTGGGCAGCGGGGGCAATCTGGCGGGCCAGGTCGAGTGCATGCGGAGCCAGGGCGCGCCAGGTGCTCCAGTGAGTCGGCTCCTCAGGAGGCGCCAGTTGTTCCAGGGCCTGCCGCAACAGGGCCAGGGCGGCGCCCGGCTGCGGCCCGGACCGGCTGGCGTCCCGGATCAGCGGGTGCAGCCGGACCACCGGCAGGCTGTCCTCCGGCGGCGATGTGACCAGCTCCAGCAGTCCCAGGGCGGCCAGTTCCTGGAGCATGCGCCACAGTGTCGTCCCGTCCAGGCGCTCAAATTCCGCGACCGCCCGTGTCAGGGCTGCCGGCCGCAGCAGCAGAGTGTGCGGAATCGGTGCATCGGCGAACGACGCGAGCAACTCCAGCAGGCGGCCCGCCAGGGGAAAGCCCCGCTGCTGCATGAGCTCCAGGGACAGACGCCAGGTCCCGGCGACGGCCTGCGCCGGATCTGCCCGCCCGCATCCGGCGTCGAGCGCCTGCCGGTAGGTGCTGAACTCCAGCGGTGTGTCCGCTTCCACGAACGCGCCCGGCATCCCCGACACCTCGGCCAGATAGGAGCCCGCCATGTGCAGGGCCAGCGGCAGGCCCCCCAGCCGCACGGCCAGCGCGCGGGCCTCGCTGACCGGGCCCGCCCGCTCGCCCGCACGGTCAAGCAGGACCTGCGCGGCATCGGCCGGCCCCAGCGGCCGCACCACGTGCAGCACGGCCCCCGTACCCCACGAACGCCGCGCGCCCTGACGGCTGGTGAGGAGGACCAGCCCGCCCGGGGCGGCGAGCGGACGGACCCATCCCGTGCCCGAGGCCAGCCGCCCGGGACCGTCCAACAGGCAGGGATCGTCGACACTGTCGAGGATCAGGATCCATGCCTGCGGCATCCCACCGAGCCGATCCCACAGCACATCCGCAGCGTCCTCGCCCCGCATGTCCTTCGCACGCAGCCCCACCTGGCGAGCCACCGCCCGCAACCCCGCCTCCAGCACCGCACCCTGCCGGGCATCGATCCACCACACGGCAGGACCGCCCCTGCCGCGCTGGTGCAGTTGGTGCACCGCCTCCAAGACCGCGGCCGTCTTCCCGCAGCCACCCAGCCCGTGCACCACATGCAGCCGGCCGCCCCCGCCGCCGTCACACAACTCCAGCAGCCCTTCCACCAGGTGAGTGCGACCTCGCAGCGGAAAACGCGGGTCGCGTTCGCCCAACGGCGGCGCCAGCGTCACCGGCGCGCCGCCGCGCCCCGGCGCATGGGCCCCGACCACCAACTGCTGCACCTGCAGACGCCCTGCGGCGACGCCACCGTACTGCGCCACCACACCCCCCGCCGCGGCCGCGGCGGGCCGTGCTGCAGACAGCGGTTCGCCGGTGGCTAAGCCTGCTCCCTGCCCGCCGAGAAAGGGTCCGCAAGATGCACCCCTCCCTCCACCCGAACCACGCCGCCGGCCACCGCCCCCGACGCAGCGTCAATGGACACGTCACCGCCCACTGCCAGGCCCCCGCTGCCGGCCCGGACCCCGCAGTGCACGGCCCGGGTCCGGCTCACCGCGTCCACCAGCAGCCGCAACTCGGCAGCCGCACCCGCCTGTTCGACCTCGGGGAGGGAATCCAAGAACACTTCGATCCGGGTCTGCCAGGAACTCTCCCACCGGATCAACTCGTGCTGCGCCTGCCCGCTGGCCAGCTCACGACCCGTCTGGTCCAGGCGCGTCAGCGCCGCCGCCTGCCGCGTGCCATCGCCCCGGGAGACCAGTTGTGCCAGGCGTTCGCGCACCGCCGCCCAGGCATCCGTCCCCACGGCCTGCACCACGGCCGTTCCCCCCGCTGCGGCCAACGCCGCCAAAGACTCCGTCAACATCCCGCCCCCGATGCGCCCCGCCCGCGGGATCCCCACCCCGCGCGGAGGCTGCGCTCAACCCCGCCCCGACACCAACACCATTCCCGGGCTCTGCGTCCACGCACCATCCGCGCACCGGGTTTGTCTCATTGCCGCTCTATACCGGCGCAGCGGCGCCACCGCACAAAGATCAAATCCTGCGTGCCCATGGGCCACCGGCCATGGCAGACACACTCAATAAACGCCCGGCCGCGCGCACTTGTGTAAGGTCCTGGCGCGGAAGATAACCAGCGCCTCCGTTCCCCACCCTCCCCGCTCACGGGCAGAGGCGCGCTCGTCAACGAAGGAGGGATCTTTTGATCCGTCCGATGCTCGTCCGTCGGGGCAGAAGCAGGCCGGAAAAACACCGCCGTCACGGCGAGTTGCGCGACCAGTACAAGAAGCAGATCGGCCCCCTGCGGCTCTATCTGCTGCTTGAGTGCGCGCCTTTGGTCGTGAACCCGATAGAGGTCGCCGACGCGACCTTCAAACACGTGTTTGCCCAGCCCGAGCGGGACTTCACCTACGGCGAGGTACGGAAGATCGCAGAAGGCATCGTCCGGGAACTGAAGGCGGCGGGGAAGCTGCATGCAGCAGCCGAGTACTCACTGGAAAAAATCTTCGATTCCTATCTCACGCCGGATCTCACGCCGGTGCGAGAGACACTGCGCGCCCTGGATGCCCTTTGTCTTGCGGAACGCAGGGTGATCGAGGCGGAAATGCTGCATCTTCTGACAACGGACGGCCTGGCGGAAACCGTGGGCGGAAAGGCATCGACCAAAAGGGTTCAAAGGAAAAATGCGCTTGCCAAGCTAGCCGAGGCAGAAGTTGACCTGGAGCTGCTCGAGCCGTTTTTCGCAGGTATGAGGGGACACTGCAGTGACAACTAGGACGGACAATGACCTTAGGCTCAAGCTCTACCGGTCCTACGTGATGATGAGCCGGCGCCTCGCGGAAGACGATCAGGACCTCGACCGGCGCTTCGACAAGATCATGGACGACATTGATCGGCAGAACCAGCCAGCCCCGATTGCCGCGGCCATAAGGCGGCTGGGCGATGCCCGCCACGCGGCGGCCGAGACCGGCCGACGCCTGATTGCCTCCAAACTGGTCAAGAGCGCCGCCGGCCTGGGTATGGCGATCGTCACCGCAACGACTCGCGTCGTTGCCGGCGTCATCAACGTCATGAGCGCCGCAACAGCGGGAGCTGCCACCGCACTTGCCGTCACCGCTCTCACCGATCGCTTTCCCGCCCGCCGCAGAAGGGCACGTAGGCGCGAACGCGACACCATTGCGCCCACCCCCGCCGAATAGCCGCGCGGGCAAGGCGGGGGTGACGGACTCGTCCATTTGGCTGTGTGCCTACAGCGCTGCTCTGCTTGGTGCTCTGTGCCGTTCGATCAGACGACTCCATGCCTGGGCGCCGCCGGTGTCGTCAGCGCAGTGGTCGAGGGCAGTTGAGCCATCGGGAGGGCTCGATGGACGTCACACGTCATTCATCAGCAGTGGCATCGCCAGAAGCGGCGTGATGGGTATGCCGATGAGGCAACGGGGGCTATGTCAGGTCACCTGAGCGTGTCTGGGCTCGGCGTTGAGCTGGTGCGTATGTGGCGTGTGTGCCCAGGCGGGTTGAGGTCTGCCTCGGGTGCCTCGTCTGAGTATGGACAGTGTCGGCCATGTCACCGAATGCAATGGCATATATAGGCCATTCGGTTTCATCCCCTGTCTGATTGGCCAACGGGCTGCAACACTCTGTGACGGCGGCGGGTGGCCCGTTGTCAAAGGCCGTACTTTTCGGGGGTGTTGGACGTGGCGGGGCGTTCGGGGCAGTACTACCGGGCAGGGCATTGGGTGAACCGGTCCGCGGGGAAGGCAAAGGCAGGGAAGAAGTCCGCCACGGGTGTGGTGGCGGTGGGGCTGCTGTTGGCCGGGGCGTGGCTGGGGTTGTTCTCCCAAAACTCGGACGCTCAGGGCACTACTGACCAGCCTTCGGAGCCCGCGGCCTCGGTTTCAGCGGGCCGGTAAAGGTACGCCCGCTGCACCTGCCGGGGGAGTGGCCCGACGGTTCACGGTCTGTGTCTTCTGCCGCGTAGGCGTGCTCGCCACCCGAGGGGCCCAGGCGAAGAGCCGGCGGACGCCGACGTGGGCAAGGGTGGCTGCTCGGTGGCGCGCAGCCGCTCCCAGACTGTTTTCCACTCCTCGATTCGCTCGGCCGGCATTCCGCATGCCGCGAGGTAGATACCCGTGGTCTTCCAAGTCTTGGGCAGGGCTGTGCGGTTGAGGAGGGCGCTGACGGCGCCGGGGGAGACAGGCGGCTGGGCGCGCTGGCTGACGACCGTGATGGTGTGGCCGCTGACGGCTCTGACCTCGGCAAGGGCCTCCAGGAATGCGTGGGGAGTATGGCACTGATCCGGGTCGGGCCAG
Organism: Streptomyces umbrinus; assembly: GCF_030817415.1. NCBI lineage: Bacteria > Bacillati > Actinomycetota > Actinomycetes > Kitasatosporales > Streptomycetaceae > Streptomyces > Streptomyces umbrinus. The sequence goes on from NZ_JAUSZI010000003.1 coordinate 37,204, forward strand.
GCGGCGCCTGCCGGGTCCGCAGCGCCACCGGCCTGCGGAGGCAGGTATGCGTGGTTGCGGGCGAGGATGAGCCGTCCTGCGCTGTTGCGGACGCGTTTTTGCGGCTGCGGCAGATCACGCGCCGCGAGCGCTGTGCGCAACTGCCGGTAGACCAGATCCAGATCCAGATCCCGGGCCTGACCGGGAACGCCGTGGCGCAGAATACGCAGCAACTCACCCGTGAACGCGGTGAGCGGGGCTCCCGGCGGGGCCAGAGCCAGGCCGTTGTCGGGCGCTGCCGCAAGCAGGTAGCTGCCCTCGATCTCGGCCTGGTCGGCCAGCACTTCGTCACCGCTCATCGTCCCCAGGGCCCGCCCGCTCAGACAGCAGTCGAGCACGATGACGAACCGCTGCGCCGCACAGTCCATCAGGATTTCGCGCAGCGCCTGATAGGTCACGCCGGTATGGCTGCGCCCGGGAACGGCACCGGGCAGACCGAAGAAGAGATCACCGCGACCGTCGAGCAGGCCGTGCCCGGCGAAGTACACCAGCAAGGTGTCCTCGGCAGACTCCGCGGCGTCCTGCACCGCATCGAGCATGGCGGGCGCAGTGTCCGGCTCAGCAACGACAGTGCAGTGCCTGGCAGCAAGATTCCATGAGGCGGGGCTTGTCAACACCGCTGCCAGAGCAGGCAGGTTGTTAGCCACCGCAGGCAACGACTCGAGGCGGTGGTAACTGCTGACACCCACGAGCACGGCCCGCGACAGATCCGGATCGGGCAGCGCACTCACGACGACTCCGGTGTGCCGTCCACCTGCTCCAGCGCTGCCACGACCCGCCGCACTTCTTCATCGGTTCCCTCGGCCAGGCTGACCTCGACGTCACCGTGCCGGATTACAACCCGTGGTGGACTGGGGCGGGTCTGACGCCAGGCGAGGACGGACAGGACGAACGACGCCGCACTCCAGCCGTTGCCCGTCACCAGCTGCAGCACGTCGACCAGCTGCCCCATGGAGCCAGGCTCAGGCGCCTTCCCGCCGAGGGCCATCGCCGCCCCGCGTGTGGCGGGCTCCCGCCGCAACCATCCCTGCAGTGAGCGCAGTTCATATTCCTGCCGGTCACCAGCGATCCGTATCTGCACGTGCACCCGTTCCCTTCCGTCCTCAACCCGTTTGCCGGACAGCGCCACGTTGCATCCTGCCCCTGCCGACAGGCCCGGGCACCTGCGCAACCGGACAGTTCACCGCGGGTGGCCGAGCCCCACACGTTCACCGTGGTCACAGCGTCCTGTCGGCTGTGCCCCAGGCGGGCCACGCCTGCCCGGTGCAAAGGGTGAAGACACGGGACGCGATGTCACATCTGGTCAGCTTGCTGCTTGTAGGGGTGGATGCCGCGCAGCGGGCGCTGCCGGGCTCCGTGGAGTGGGTGTGGATCCGGTGATGGTCGGGATCGAGGCGGGGAACGGTGGTGGCGTGCCTGTTGTGTGGGCTGCTGGTGGTTGAAGAGCCTGCTGGATGAGCACGGCAGCCGCGGTTGGGAATCCATCGATCGCTTCGAACTTGCCCGTAAGGTATATGGGTGCTTATACAGTGCCAATTCTTCATGTGAAGAGGCGTGTTGCGGGGGGAGAAGCCATGCCAGGTGACGAAGGCGAAAACGGTCAGGTTGCAGGACCGGTGGAGGATGGGTTCTGGCTGCTGCAGCGACACGCGTGGGGGGCGCTTTTCGCGTGGCTGAGAACGCGATACACCAGGCGGGCGCGTATTGGTGCCGTTGGAGGAACAGCAGCAGTCGCGACGGCCATAGCCGTCTTCGCACCGATGTGGTCAGCCTGGCTGTACGCCGGCGACATCAAGATCACCTCGGTTAAAGAGGGTGAGCGCGTGGAGCGCTGCATCGAGACGCTGAGCGGTACGGGAGAGCTCGGTGACGGTCATCATCTGTGGATCGCCCTGGAGACCAGCCGAGCAGATCGGCCCCGCAATATCGTATTTTCCGCAGAAGCCCGCCTGGCGCACGGCGAATGGCACGCCGACAACATCAATGTAGGTGGGGAGAAGCGCGAAGGAGCCAGCTACATGCTGGTCACGGTGGACGTTGATTCGAACACGCACCAGCTGCTCTCATCTGCGGTCATCGACATGTACCCCCGAGACAGCGAGACTCTGAAGCCCGGTGAAGATCTGTGGCGTCTGTCCACGGATACCTATCCGACAGGTGCTGTTCCCATCGATGAAGTGCGTGTCACACGCGGTGCCTCAGACACTCGCTCGTGCTACGAGATTGAAGAACAGGGTCGCCGGTAGGCGACCTGCCGGTTGCCGGCGTCGAGTCGGGGGCGTCACAACACTCCTGACCACGTGGGGCTGTTCCGTCGCGCCGCTGCGGGCGCAGCGCTGCGCCTGGCCGCAGTGGGCTGTGAGTGTTGCTGGGCGGCTGGCCCGAGGGGTTAGACGCGGCAGTTGTCGGGGTGGGTGGCGTCGCGGTAGTCGGTGATGGTGGGGCTGGCCATGGATTCGCGGTAGATGACAACGGCGCGGCCGTAGGGCCAGGTGATGTCGTTGCTGAATGTTTGTTGTGCTTCGGTGCAGCTGCCGAACATGAGGCTGCGGACGGTGTCGGTCCAGTTCGCATCGTCGTGGTGGTCTCGTCCTTCGGGGTAGGTGCCGGGGCCGAAGGTGACGAACATGGTCTGGGCTGTGGGGTTGAAGGTGACGGTCACGGTGTCGCCCATGTACTGCTGTCCTGCGAGGACCGGGGCCGCGTCGTTGATCAGGCGCTGGGCGGCTGCCTTTTCGGCTGGTGTGGCCGGTACCCGGGCGTTGGCCCATTCGTCGATGGTGGGCTGGGTGTCGTCCTTGCGGGTGTACGCGGGGGAGGGCGTAACTGCGGGCTGCGGACGTTGCGAAGCGGCCGGCGCCGCAGGCGGAGACGAAATGGCGGGGTCTGCTTGAGGGGCGGATTCCTGCGCCGCAGCGGTGGCAGCGGCGGGGTTCGTCTGGCTGCCCGGTGCGGGGGCCTGTCCTTGGGCGGTGTGTGAGGACTGGATGGCGGCGAGGGCGCCGGCGAGGCTGCCGAGGAGGACAGCGGCTGCGCCCACTGCCAGATACAGCCGGCTCCGGTTGCGGCGGCGGGGCGGGTCGGGCCAGGCGGGTCCGGTCCCGGGCGGCGCATCCCAGTGGGTGCTGACCAGGTCGGCCGGCAGGGTGGGCTGCTGGCCGGCGGGGAAGAGGACGGTTGTTGCCTGAGCGGCGAGCAACTGGGTGCAGGTGTCGCTGAGTTCGGCCGCGGCGGGCCGGTCGGAGGGCTCCTTGGACAGGGCTTGTTCCACCAGCGACCGCAGATCATCGGGTATGCCGTCGAGGTCGGGTGCGGCGGACAGGACGCGGAAGGCCACCGCGTCGGGTGCGCCGCTGCCGAAGGGCAGACGGCCGCTGGCGGCATAGCCGACGAGGGCTCCCCAGGCGAAGACGTCTCCTTGCGGGCCGACCGCGCCGGTGCGGTAGTGCTCGGGGCTGATCCAGCCCGGCGTGCCGGTCATCACGCCGGTACGGGTGACCGAGGTGCCGTCCAGGGCGTGGGCGATCCCGAAGTCCAGCACCTGCGGCCCGCACGGGGCCAGGATGACGTTGGACGGTTTCACATCCCGGTGGACGACGCCCGCTTCGTGCGCCGTGGCCAGCGCGGCTGCGGTGCCGGCCGCCAGCGCATACAGCCGCGCCCCGGTCAACGGTCCGCTGGCGGCCACATACCCCTCGAGGGTGGGGCCGGGGACGAACGGTGTGGCGAGCCACGGGGCCAGAGCCTGGGGGTCGGCGTCGCGGACCGGGACCAGGAAGGGGCCCGTGGCCCGCTGGGAGAGCTGCACTTCCCGCCTGAAACGGGCACGGAACTCATCGTCGCTGGCGTGTGCCGGGTGCACGACCTTGACGGCCATGCGTTCTCCGGCAGGGCCGAGTGCGGCGTACACGGTGCCCATACCGCCGGCTCCGAGCCGTCCCACGACGCGGTAGGGGCCGATACGGAGCGGATCGCCCTGCTGCACCGGATGAACAGGGCTGTACACGACGGCTCCCCCTAGTGATCAGCGGCATGTATCGGCCGCAGCGGCGAATGCTATCGGCCCGTCCCTTCGCGAGCGGCTCGATCGCGCATGCCGTCTGCTCGCTCTGCCTGGTGTCCGCAATATCGCGGGAGTCAGCGGGACGGGCAGCGCGGGCGAGATCGTCCCGCTGTCCACCCTCACCCACGAACTGGGCGGCGGCGCCGGCTGGCCGGCGGTCGGCGACTGGGAGACAGTCACCACCGACCTCGTGCAGCTCGTCCGCGCAGGGGAGCGCGACGCTCTCAGCCTGGGCCTGCCCGAGATCGCGCGCGCCCTCATCATCACCGGGCCGCACAGCCAGGTGCGTGCCTTCGACGCCGCAGCCGACCAGTTCATCACCTACGGGCCCGAGGAGCGCGCCGCCGTCCTGGCCGAGGTTGACAGGTTCCTCACCGGCCTCATATCCGAGCTGGAGCTCTGGCCGGGAGACGGTCTGCTGCCCCCGCTCTTCCCGCAGGCGTAAGTGCCTGTTCCGGATGCAGTCATGACATGGTGGCGGCCGTGACGCGTTGGCGAACGGCTGGTTCTTGACGCGTGCGGCCAGTGCCTCGGGAAGGAACATGATGAAGCTTCTCCTCACCGACTCCGGTATCAAGAACGCGAGCATCCAGGAGGCGCTGGTCGACCTCCTGGGTAAGCCGATCGCCGAGTCCAGTGCGCTCTGCATTCCCACCGCGGGTTATGGGGGCCCCGGCGCCGATCCGGGCGGGCCGTGGCGGTTCATCAGCGGACGGTCCCCCAGTCCCATGACCGAGCTGGGGTGGAAGTCGGTGGGCGTGTTGGAGCTCACCGCGCTGCCCAGCATCGACGAGGCGCGCTGGGTGTCCTGGGTCCGGGAGGCCGATGTTCTGCTGGTCAATGGGGGTGACGCGCTGTATCTGTGCCACTGGATGAGGGAGTCCGGGCTGGCTGATCTCCTGCCGTCGCTGCCCGACACGGTCTATGTGGGACTCAGCGCCGGGAGCTTGGTGATGACCCCCCGCATCGGGGAGGACTTGGTGGGCTGGAAGCCGCCCACCGGAGGCGACAGCGCGCTGGGCGTGGTTGATTTTTCGATCTTCCCGCACCTGGATCATCCGGCTTGTCCGGAGAACACCATGGCCGAGGCCGAGCGATGGGCGGCCGGGATGGCGGGTCCGGCGTATGCGATTGACGAGCAGACCGCCATCAAGGTGGCCGAGGGCGCCGTCGAAGTGGTCTCCGAGGGCTGCTGGAAGTTGTTTTAGTACTTCCGCCTCTTGAACAGCGCGGTGCCATGGGAGCGTGGGCCCCTACTTGGGTCTCCGGGCGCTCTGGGTGGAGATGGTGGTCACCGTCTCCAAGAGGGGTCAGTCCTGTTGGGCTTCGCGGGCGGGAGGCTGTCTGCTCCTGCGGGAGGTTCGGCGGGTGATACGCCTGGTCATCAGCGTGATCCCGGCCCAGGTGATCAGTGATTCCGAGCGCTGGATGAGCCGTTCGTAGTCCCGGGCGTGACGGCGGGCGTGCCTGATCCAGGCGAGCGGTCTCTCGACCACCCAGCGGCGTGGCAGGATCACGAACCCGCTGGCGTCCTTCGGCCGGCTTACGGTCCTGAGGGTGAGATCGAGGTGCGCTTTGGCCCAGGTCACGAGCTTTCCGGCATAGCCGGAGTCGGCCCAGACGATACGACATCCGCCATCGCGTGGAGCAAGTCGACGAGTCGGCCGGACCGTTCGGCGGCCCGCCGCTCAAGGAGTAGCGGATCGGCCCACACCACGGCGCCCCCAGACCACAGTCTGAGGGCGCCGATTTCCTGGCCTCGTCTACCCGTTCTGGGCGGGGTGCCTTGCGAGCGCGGGCAGCTTCCATCTCACAGGTCGGTCCATGGGCAGAGCTCGCCCCCAACCAGCGGCGCCCATACTGACCCGCTGGGACCGAGATGCTCGATGTCTTCCAGGACCGCGGCTCCCAGCTGAACCTCGCGGGCGAGGGCCGCGACGAGCGGGTGTTGGGCGACCATTGCCTGCAGATCGCTGATCCTGTTTCCCAGCCTGGGCCGGGAGGCGCCGGTGAGGACGAAAAGCAGGCGGGGGAAGAGCGGGTACCACTTGAGCCAGGCCGGGCCGGTGGAGGTGGGCCTGCGGCGGCCGACGGGCTGGGCCTCGTACTGGAAGAGCCGGGCGTAGTCGATCAGTTTCACGGCCAGGCGCTCGCTGCTCATGGTGGTGCGGTCGACTTCTACGAACGCGCGCAGCTTCCGCCGGTGTTGGCCGTCGATGACGGTGTAGTGCATGACAGCGTCGGCCACAAGCCGTTCTCCCTCACCCAGGGGATGGGATACCTCGGGGGTCCAGTCCCACGGGCCGTGCTCGTGTCCGAGCCGGCGGGCGTCTGCCGCAAAGGCGAGGTGGGCGCGTACGACGGTGAGTGTGTGCGGCGTCTTCAGCGAGGCCGCTGTTGCGGAGTTGATCGGGTACGGAGGCCGGCCCCGCAGGGCTGGGAAGTCCCGCGTCAGGCGGGCACCCTCGCCCGTGAGGTACCAGGCGCGGGTGCGGTTGGACTGGGGCAGCACCGTGTAGTCGACGAGACCCTTCTGCCGCAGCTTGTTCAGTGGGGTGGAGACGGTCTGGCGGGCGGCGTTCGGCCGCAGCAGATCGTGGAGTTGGCTGGTGGTGGCCATCCGGTGCTGGGCGAGCGCGGACAGAAGCTGATGGGGCAGCGGCTCGTCGGGCCTGGGAGTGTACGACGCAGCGGTAGCGGCCACCGGTGTCCCTTCTTGGCGGGAGACATGGTCGAACTCCCAGGTCGAAGCGGAGTGTTGATGTTCTTGAGGAAACCCGCCGCCCCCGACCCGACCACCGACCACGACGCCCCAACCATGGTCACGATGGGGACACAGAGGGCGTGGTCGGGCCCGTGGTCGGCCCGACCACGGGCTGGGCGCTGCTGCGCGGTGCGCCCTTGACGGCGATGGTCAGCTGACCCGTCCGGGGCGGGAGAGCCTGCCCGGATCCCGGAGGACGACGAGACGCCGCCGTACTGAGCTGGTGCCGCCGGATCGGGATGGATCGGGGGAGCCCCGCCAAACTGACGGAAGGTCGGTTCAGGGTCTGGTGCCTGGAATACCTCGGGTGCACCGCCGCCAGCTTTTGGTCGGTCGGGCGTGGCTGGCATCGTGTATGCCGCGTGCGCCGAGGACCTTCACTCGCTTGATCCGGCAGTGGTGCCGGTCGACGCTGGCGAGGAGAGGGGATCCCTGCACCGCTGCGTCAGCGCACTCGGGCAGTGGAACGGGGCGAAAGGGCCTCAAAACCTGCCGGGCAAGGGCTGACGGTCGAAGAGAGCGATGGCCGGCCCGGGATCCGAGGATCCCGGTGGGAGGTTGACAGCCTCCCCCGGCCATCGGCCGACACACCCGGCCCGCCGGGGTCACACGAAGGAAACCCACAGCCGGGTGCCGTACATCGTCAGGATAGCGGCGGCATGGCGCTACCTGCGTTCTTGTGTGTCAGTCCGCCTGCAGGGTGCCGCGGGCCTCATCGATCGTCTTCTTCCACGCGACGGCGCTGCCGTGGCCGGGATGGGACTCGGCCAGGACCTCGATGGTGACCGCGCCCGGGTCTGCGGCCGTACGCAGAGCATGCACGGCTGCCTCCATGCGGCGCTCGCCGAGTTCGGAACTGGTGGGGACCTGCTGGCGGGCATGTGCGAGAGCGATGACCCGCCGGCGCTTGTAGCGGTTGCTGGTCAGGCCCCGGTCGCTGCGGAGGACGTCGTCCGGCCTGGCGAGCTCGGGCAGGATGCCGCGGGCGATGGCCCGGTTGAGCTCCAGGTGGCTGCTGTAGCCGAGCATCGGCGCAGCCTGCTTGGTGTCGAGCAGCTCCTCCGGGTCTCCGTCCTCGGCCGGAGCGGCCGCCTGCGTGCGGGATTTGCTCTGGGTGTTGCCCGGGCCGGGGCGCTGGCCGATCCAGTCGGCGACGGTGCCCAGGTACCAGGAGCGGCGAAGACGGCCGGCTTCGGTGGTCTCGGCGACATCGGGCTCGGGGAAATATCCGGGCCGGTCCTGCAGCCAGCCGAGCAGGGTCACGGTCCGCTTGTGGCCGAGCACCTTGGCCACCTCTGACGTTGACATCAACCGGCCGCGGGGGCCGGTGAGCAGGCTGTGGCGGACAGAGGACTGTGGCGCCTTTGCCGCGCGGTAGGCCGTCAGGAAGGGGCCGATGGTGCCGCGCTTCCACCGGCGGCGCCGGCCCTCGATCGCGTCCGGCTCCGGGCATCCGGTGGTGGTGCGGTCCCGGTACAGCTCGCTCAGGCGCGAGGGGCTGAGGCCGAACTCGTCGTGGATCTGCTTGGAGTCCAGGAGTTCGTTCTCGTCGGTGCCGGTCATCGTCTTCCTCCAGGAAGGCGTGGTGAGGGGCGAAGGGCCGCGCGAGCTGGATGCGCGGAAGGCGGGGAGGTCGCCGCCGCCGGCAGCGGTGGGTGTGTGTATCTGGCGGGTGCTGTCAGCCTGCATGATGGTGACCTCCTTTCGGTCGGTGTGCGATCTCGGTTGGCCGCTGCGAACTGCGCCGGCGCCGATAGTTCGATACTAGATACAGTCTGCTGTGGTTGGCAAGCTGCGGATCCGAGATTTTCTCCCTCTGGGAGTGTGGAACGCGGGTGTGGGTGCTGCCTGCCCCGCCGGACACCTGCGATCCGAGCAGATCGTACGAGGTCAGGACAGGTGTACTGGGCGGGTGGTGGGTAGAACGAACCAACACGGCTTCTCCGGGGGAAGTAGTACAGGGCGGTGAGCCTGGAGCCCCGCCGACGGGCAGGGCTCCCTCGTGCAGGGGGCGGTGAGACCCTCAGGTCGCCGGCGGCTCGAGGTCGGGACCTTTGGGATACGGCCTTCGAGCCGGGAGGCCGAGCTTGATCTGCTCTCGCTCGCGGCGGGTGCGGCCGAGCCGGAACACATAGCGGTGTGCGCCGCGGTGCCGGAGGTTGCGGGCGCCGATCGCGGTCAGGGCCTCGCGCAGCCACAGGGCCGGGTCGCTGCCGGGCCGCAGCCGCGGAGCGCCGAGCGCGGTGAGCTGGGCGGCGGCGTACTCGCAGCCCTGTTCTTGGCGGCGGATCTTCTGGGCCGCGCGGTCGTGGAACACGGTGCCGTTCGGCAGCAGCTTCACCGTGCGGGCGGTTGCACGGCCGGCGTACACCGCGTTCGTCGCGGCGTAGATCGTCCCGACGTGCCCGGGCATGACCAGAGTGCCTGAGGCGGTCCGGCGCGGCACAGGGTCGGCGAACGAGACCACGCCGCGCACGCCTGCAGCGAGCAGGGCGTCGAAGCAGCGGGCGAGGAACCACGACTCGGAATTTCCGGGGCACTCATCGAGGAGAACGAACCGCAGGCACACCAAGGACTCGGCGTAGGGCCGAAGTTGCGGCAGGGGGTTCGTCAGCACGGCCTCACTGACCGGGACCCCGAACACGGCGACACCACTCAGCCGTCGCTCACCCGTGCTGGTTTCGTACAGGGCAAGTCGCTGGGTGGCCGCCGGGTAGGGGCCGGAGTAGTGGTGGGTGATCACGAATTTCTCCGCCTGCGCCTCGTCGAGCGGGGCGACTTCGTAGCGGCGGGCGTCGAAGCCGCCGTCCCGGACGTGCAGCCAGGAGTGCGTGCGTTCGCGCCACCGCTGGCACCATGGCGACGCGGTCGGTATCTCCTGCAGGTCCTCGAACGGCAGGGTCTCCTGGACCGGGAACATCACGGCGCATCCCCGTCCCAGCGCTCCTCTGGGCCGCTTGCGAAGAGGATGAGCTGACCCTCCGGGCCCGGAGCAGGCCCGTGTGCGGGCACGGCCCGCTGGGCGGCAGGAGGCTGCCCGGGTGGGTCCGTGCCGGCGGTCTCCTCGACGTCCGTCGGGTGGGTGCAGGGGCAGATCCACCGGCAGGGACGCTGGCCCGGTCCGTACCGGATCACGGCGACGACGAAACCGCGCCGGTCCGTGATGGTGCCGACGGCCTCGTCGACGCGAGGGCCGTCAGCGCTGACGCACTTGTCGTGCTGACCGGTGACGCAGGGGTGGCAGGTTCCGGCCTCGCACGAGCACCAGCGGTGGAAGCCGTGGGGGTAGGCGTCCTCGATCTTGCGCAGTGACTTCGTCCAGGCGTTCGCGGGACCCAGGCGCCTTCCTCCTCGCTCATGGGGGAGGACACAGTGGAGGGGGCGGGGTCGAGGATGCCCAGGATCGAGGCGCCCACGAAGCGCAGCCAGGTCGTCATACAGAGTCTCCGAACAGGGTGGGGATGGCCCGGAGTTCGTTCATCCAGGCCAGGAGGCGGGGGAGGTTGGTGTCGGGCCCGAAGGCGAGGTAGGTGCCGTCGCAGCTGGCGCAGCCGAAGGCCTGCGCGATGCGCAGCCGCCGACGGGAGTTGACACGGCCCATGTGGACGGCCAGTCCGCGCTCGCGGGCCTCAAGAGCCAGGCCGTGGGCGGCCGGGCCGGTCTTCCAGGCCGTGGTGCCAGCGAGGAACAGCACGTCGAAGGAGCCCCAGGGGATGAGACCGTGCTCGCTGCCGTCCTGGGCGGCGAAGGCGACCGGGATGCCCAGGGTGCGGATCCGCGCCAGCCACGGCACCGACTTGGCGAGGGTTGCCGCGGCGTCCATGGGGACGTCGGGGGCCACGGCCCACAGGCAGCGGTCCGGGCCGTAGCGGTCGACGGTCGCCTTCAGCCAGGCGGACCAGAGCCCGGTGCCGGGCCAGCCCTTGCCGAACTTGCCGTTGTCGCAGGCGTACAGGGCGCCGGGCGGGATCACGTTGCCCTGGGCCGGGGTCGTCATGCAGGCCAGCAGTCCGGCCTGCATGGCAGCCCGTACGTCAGCGCCGGACGGCGTCGCGAGGTACAGCACTGCGCGGGAGAAGGGGCGGATGAGCAGGGGATGGGTGCATGGCGGGTCGTTCCGAGTGAGGGGGCTTCGGTTCAGACGAGCGGGAGTTGGGCGGCCGAGCCCGCGGTCAGGGCGTGCCACTTCTGCTCGAAGTTCTTGTCCTGCTTGTTGATCACGCGGGCGGGGGCGGTGGCGAAGAGTTCCTCCGCCATCGGCCAGCCCTGTGCGCGGGGGCGGGCCCAGGCCTGGGCTCGCCCGTACACCGGGTCGTGCGCGGCGTCGACGTGGTGCCGCCCGGAGATGGAGATCAGCCGCCGGGCGAGCTGGTGTGGGCGGCCGAGGTCGATGCGCTCGGTGGAGCGCTTCACCGGGCGCCGCCTGCCGTCCTCGGACAGCAGGAACAGGCGGCGCACGTGGTAGAGCGCCCACGGCATGTCGAGCTCGCGCTCGAATGCCTCCAGGCACGCCCGGTCCCGCGGCTGGGTCGGGTCGAAGAGCTCCAGGAGGGTCTTGCGGCCGTAGGGCTTCGCGTTCGGGTTGAGGCTCATCGCCGTGTACTCCAGGCGCAGCACCTCGCCGGCGATGTCCGGGTGGGAGCGCATGCGCTCCAGGTGGGCGGGCAGCGCGCCCATGGAGGCGGGGAAGCGACAAGTTATTGAGAATTGAGGCAGGGGTGTGACCTTTCTGGGGGGCAGGAAGATGCCAAGTGGCAGGTGGTAGTGCTGCAGCGCGCGGGGCGTTGTCACAGCGAGGTGGTATCCATGCCGCATGAATATTGATCAAGCCGACCCTGCTGAGCTGGCGGTACTTCGTGCGGCTTTCGACGTCGATGACGGAGGCGGGTCGGCTCTTGGCTGGGAGGCAGTCCATGCCTTCGAGGCAGAACACGGGATCGTGCTGCCCGAGCCGTATCGGACCTTCGTCGCGGAGATAACGGACGGTTCGTACTCCGGGCCGCCCGAGTACGGACTGCTGTCGGTGGCGGAAATGCCAGACGACTGGGGCGATGACGAGCAGGAACGCGACCTGAGCAAGCCGTTCCCGCTGGCGGAGACATGGATGTGGGAGGAAGACCCGGAGCAGTCCGAGGATGCCGACGAACTCCTTGAACAGGTCTACAACCACGGCTCGGTCGTGCTCGGCACCGACGGGTGCGCGATGAACTGGCATCTCATCGTCACGGGAACTCACCGAGGGCACGTCTGGCTGATCAGCGACGTCGGTGCTGTCCCCTTCGGTGAGCAGTTCGGGTTCACCACTGCTGAGCCTGGCTTTGCTGGCTGGGTCCGCCATTGGGCGGCGAAGAAGCCCTGGTATGACGCTGCGTGACTCTTCAGGAGTGCGGCCTGTGGTGGTCCTCTCCAGTTCCGATCGACTTCATGAGCTCAGTGAGAGGGACGAAGCTGTCGGTCGTCCCCAGTTCCCTGAGCGTGGGGCCCGCTGGGGTGGGGTGTCCGCGAGGCGTTCGGCGAGTGAGGAGACTGCTTCGCGGTCTCCTTCGAGGGCTTCGCGCTCGTCATCTGTGAGGTCGAGTTGTTCGAGCATCTGGTCGATGCCGTCCTTAACGGCCAGGAGCTGGCCGCGGGTGGACTGTTTGGGGACGTAGAACGGACAGCGGGCGCAGGCCAGCCGGTGGGGGCACTTGGCGAAGAAGTCGTAGCTGCAGTAGCCCTCGCCCAGGTCGTAGTACTTCCAGGGCTGTTCGCCGCCTGCGGCGGCTCCGGTGAGGATGGATTCGCGGTCGATGAGGACCTGGATGGTACGGACGTTGCGGGCGAAGTAGTCGGCCTTCCTGTAAGCGGCGGTGAGGGTGCGCTGCAGGATCGCCGCGTAGTAGCGGGTGCTTGCCGGGTGCTTGTGACCAAGCCATTGCTGCAGGTCATTGAGAGTCAACGGCTCGCGGGCGTTGAGGAGTTGGGTGGCGATGGTGGCTCGCGCCCGGTGACTGGTCAGCGCACCGCGGGAGTCGGTCTGCGGGACGCCGGACTTGCGGCAGAGGGCGGGGAGGATGTTGTGGTTGAGGTAGTCCTTGCCGACGAGCTGGCCACCTGGGGCACCGTGCCGACGGACTCCTGGTCGTCCCACAGCGTCCACGGCCCACGCGCGAAGAGCTGTTCGGGGCGGCGGGAGTCGTCCAGGACGGCGAATCCGTCGGCCTGGAGGTGCCCGTTGCGCGCCAGCTGGACGAAGCGCACGCCGTTCTCGCGCAGCAGCGGGAGCATGAACTCGTCGACCAGGAGCCGGGTTTCAGGCCACTCGCTGCCGGTGGCCATGTAGAGGACGACGGTGCGGTCCAGGTCGATCCCGTGGGCGGCAGGGTCGGTGAGCATCCGCGCGATGTAGGCGGTGGAGTCTGCTCCCAGACCCCAGTTGATGACGGTGTCCAGGTCGTCGTCGGTGGTGAAGCCGAGCAGGGACGGCGTGTACGCGGCAGCAGTGGGCACGGCGCGGCCTCACTTCTCGCCCGGACGGACCGCGGCCGCGACGAGCACCCTGCCGTGAACGGGGCGCGGGGTCCAGGGCCCGGTGCGGGCGGCGGACGGGGCGGGGACATAGCCGTCGAACGCGCGGTGGTCGGTCGCCGGATCCCCCAGTAGCCCGGCGACATCGGCGTGGTGGGGGCTGACGGGGAGGACCGACGGGAGGAAGTCGGCAGGGTGTTTCATGGGGATCTTCTCCAAGAGCCGTGGCCGGGCGTGGTCACGGGAACGGCGGCGTGTAGCGGTGGGACCTGTGGGTGGGGACCGAGGCGCGACCAATGGAACTGAGGCTCCGCGCTTCGGCTCAGATGGCCATGAGGCGCACGGTGTGGGCCACGAGGGCGGTCGCGGTGGTCTCGTCGAACGGCACGTCCCAGCTGAGCTGGACGGTGGACGAGCCGTAGCCGCGGGAGCTGTCGCGGTGGATCAGGCTGCGGCCGCCGTCGTGCGCGAGTCTGGTGAGGGGAACACCGGGCAGACGCTCGGGGATCTCGTCATCCGGTCCGGGTGCGCTGGCGCGGTCAGGCCGGTCGGCGAGGTCGGCGGCCAGGTGCCGCAGGTGGTACGCCTCGTGGGCGCAGGACCCGTGGCAGGTCAGCACGGCCAGACGAGGCTCGCCGGGCCCGCCGTACAGCTCGTGCCGCATGCCGGTGCCGAGCTTCCTGCTGAGCACCACCGCGGCGTCTGCGGCGGGGTGGTCGCGCACGAGCCAGAACGCTTCGCCCTGCCCGTCCTGCCAGCACCAGCTGATCGTGTGGCCCGGGGTGTTCAGGATCTCCACCCATCCGGCCTTGAGCACCGGCTGCCTGCCCTGCCAGGGGGACAACTCCAGCGAGCTGCGTCCGGACGCCGGATCGGCGAAGAGGGCTCCGGGAGTCAGCGGCCACGGCCGCACGCGTGCCATGAGCAGCGGCACCCGCTCCGGCCAGGCGATTCCGCCCTCGCGTGCGAGGCGGCGGAGCTGGACAGGACATGTCCCGCATGAGCCGGGATGGCCGACGAAGCAGCGCCCGAACCCGCCCCACTGCTGACGGCCGGTCAACGCCTCGAACAGCGCTGCAAAACGCCTCGGCTGCCAGCCGCACTGGTGAAGCCGGTCGAAGTGGGCATTGAGGCTGAGCCGGTTCCAGCCCTGACCGTCCGGGCCTCTCAGACTATAGGTGGGCTGTTCGAGAAAGGTGGGCATGTGACGCCTCCGAAAGAACGTGCAGAAGGAACAGGGCCTGGGGCGATGTGGTGGCAGCGGGCGCACCATCCGGGGGCGGTGAGAGGCGAGGTGGTGATGCGCGCCCGCGGTCAGGCCGGCGGGGACTGCTGGCGCGCGAACCCGGCGGCCTCGGCGGCCAGGTCGTCGGAGAGGTAGGCGACGGACAAGCGGCCGGACAACGAGGTCATCGCGCGCTGGACGCAGTGCTGTTCGGCGTCGGAGGACGTACCGGCGGGTACTCGGTGCACCTCGAGGTCCTCGTCGTAGACGAATCCGGCCTGTTCCAGCAGGAGGACGGTGACGCCGTCGACGTGGCCGTCGGCCAGGACGCCGTGGACGGGATGCCTGCCGATGATCAGATCTGGGCAGAACACGGTGGTGCCGTCGAGGACTTCCGGGACGTCAGCCCGGGCGCTGGGGCGGTCGATCATGATGGTGCTCCGTGAGGCGGCCGCGAGAAGCGACCACGCAGAGTCGATCCGAGATAAAGATGCTGTGGCGGGGAACCGTGATGTCCAGCGCGCTGCCGGTGGTGTGGCGGGTCAGGTCAGCGACTGTCCTGGGATGCCGGTTCGCCGAAGGCCAACTGTTCGACTGGACGGGCGTCTCCTGGCCGGGGTCGGTAGGCGTCCTGCTGGGGGTGGAGCCCGAGGCGCTGGCGAACGTGCCCGTAGCTCTCGTCGAGGACATCCCAGGCCAGCGCCAGCGGGGGACAGTTGAACGTGAGCACTTCGGTGCCGTCACCGGCGTCCGCCACGCCCACCTGCGGGTGCCGCACCGCGGCGGCCTGCAGCGCGCGCCGAAGGCTGCGCGGCTGGAGCCGCAGCACGCGCCCCGGACCGGCGTCGTCGTGCAGGAGACGGCCGAACGACATACTGCCCGGGCCGGGCGTGGACCGTGAGGCGTACTCCAGGCAGGCATACGCCACCACCGCGGTCGGCGCACTGGTGCCGGCCGAAGGGCTCAGGTGGACCGCACCGTCGGGGGCGACGCTCATCATGGCCAGGGCACTGAACGGGCGGTCGACCAGGTCCTCCAGCGTGGTGCGCGGCTGCTCATGGGCGCTGCCTGTGGTGTACATGCGGATCATGCACATGATGTCGCGGTGGAGCGTGGCAGCCGTGGGAAGCCGAACCCAGTCCGCCGCGGCGGACGCGCGCAGCATCCCCTCCCGCAGGGAGCCCGGCTCCAGTCGGGCGAACGGCGACAGGCAGAAGGTGTAGAACCAGGCGGGCACCCGGCAGGGAGGAGCCAGCAGCCACCAGTGCAGTAGGAACAGGCTGCCGTCCTGCTCCAGGTAGGGGTCGGCCCCGTCTTCGTCGAGCAGCCACCGGCCCCTTGCGGTAGGAGTCACGCTGCTGGGCGTTCCGGGCCCATGGCGGGCCTCGTCGGTGAGTTTGAACGCCGATGACCAAAACCGCATGGAGGCCACCGCGCTCTTGCCGGCGCCGAGTTCGACGATCGCGTGGGCCGTTGCGAACACGTGTGGGTTGTCCTGGACGGCGAGGTGCGTCTTGAGGAGCCAGCCGTAGCGGGGGGAGTAGGAGCCGTGCCGGGCGTGGACCGGTGCGACGTAGGACGGGAAAGCGGGCGTAGGCATCGAAGTCTCCTGGGGGAAGGGGGAGTGGCAGTCAGGGGGCGCTGCGCGGTTTCGGGGGCCGACGGCGGCCACGCCTCGGGGCCTTGCCAGCGAGCGCGCGTTCGAGGAGACGCCGGTTGTCGGCGCGGCGCTGGGGTGTGAGCGGTTCACGCCACGGCTCGTACGGCTGCGGCCGGGTGGGGATGAGCTCCAGCTCCAGGCGGGCGAGCATCTGCTCCCGGACCGTGGGCGGCACGGCAGGTGTCGCCTGCTGCTGCTCACGTCGGCGGTCCTGGTCGGCCACGACCCCGACCCAGTCGTCACCGAGGCGCTGCACGAGCCCGTTGCGCAGCGCGCCGCGCTTGCCGGGGGTGGTTGCCGCCCACACACCTCTGGGAGTCAGCGACGGGTTGGCCAGGGCCCACTTCAGACAGCCCTGGACGACGGGACAGCCGGAGCAGGCGAGCTTGGCCCTGGCGATGGTCTTCGTCCGCTGAAGCCGGTCGGCGACCTCTTCGAAGGCGAACAGCGCCGGGTCGTCCTGGCAGGGCGTGGGGTGCTCGGTGTGGGGAAAGGGAATGCGCTCGTCCGCGAGTGCGGAGACAGCATCCCGTGTACGGATACGGCTTCTCATGAGATGCCCTCCAACAGGGCCGTGAGGGTGGTTCGATGTGGGGCGGCGACCAGGTCCGGGACGCCGGGGGAGTGCGGGGTGACGGTGCACGAGGGGTCAGCTTCACCACTCGCCTCGGGCGAGGCGCCTCATCAGGTCGGTGTAGGTGTCGCCCTCGTAGCCCAGGGGAAGGCCGCGCTTGCGCCGCTCGACGTTCGCGGCCCTGACACAGAAGTGGCAGGCCGGTTCTCGGACCGCGTGATGGCGTCGGCCGGGCTCGGGGTACCAGCCGGTCTCGGCGTCGATCAGGACCGACACCACACGCTCCGGGTCGTACATGAACGGTCGCCCGCAGTTGATGCAGGGGCTCATCGCGACGGGGTGTTCGTGGGACACGGCGTCAGCTCTCTTCGAGGCCGGGGTGCCAGCGGAATGCGTCGGCCGAGAGCGCCGCGGGGTCGTTCGGGTCCCGGTAGTGGCGGTCACGGGGCTCGTCGTCGGCCACGGAGTGGGCGTCGATCCATTCGTCGGCGGCCTGTTCGGCGCCGAGCGAGCGCAGCAGGCTGGCGAGGACGTCTACTTCCTCGCAGTTCAGGAGGTGGGCGATGTCGGCGGTGAGGGTGCCGCACCAGGTGTCGGCGAAGTCGTGGCCGAGGCCGCTGGGGATGGTGGTCAGCTGCTCGACGGTGGTGGGGGTGTCGTTCATGTCGTATTCCGGGGTGTTCAGGCGGCAGGGGCCGGCGGATCCGGCTGGGGCGCGGAGTCGAAGGCGCGCAACTGCTTACCGCGGTTCGAGACGAGCTCGGCGAGCGTGATGGGCTGGTCGTGGAGGTCGAGTGCGGCCATGCCCGCAGCGCGGGCGGTGACGATCTCCGACCAGAGCTCGCGCAGGCTGTCGACCGTGGCGTCCGGGTCGCGGGCGCGCTCGATGAAAGACCGCTGGGGCCAGTTGGGGACACCGTCGTCGGCCCAGGCGAGGATGGTGCGGCCGAGGTCCTCGCCGGGCTGTTCGATGACCTCTCCGGCCAGTGCGGGGATACGGCTCTTGCCGAAGTACACGGTGGCGACCGGGCCGAGGGTGCCCACCGCGTCGAAGTCGTACTCGATGTCGGCTCGTTGCTCGGGCCGGACGCTGATCCGGCGGGCGTACTGGCGGCCGCGGGTGTCGGTTTCGATGACGGTGTCGGTCCGGGCCTTGAGGGTGACGATGACGTGCCCGGGGTAGGCGGCCAGGGCCTCGGTGACGGCGCGGTCCTCCGGCCGGTACTTCGACCATCCGGCGCTGTTGCCGCCGTATCCGGCCCGGGCTTCGCCGTTGACCTTGTCGAGCATGCCGCCCTCGCCGCTCCAGAAGGCGCTGTAGGTGTCGACGATCAGCACGGGGTAGCCGCGCATGGCGGCGCGGGCGAGGGCCGCGAACAGTGACCTGGGGTCGTAGCGGGTGAACTCCTGGGTGTGGAAGGGCACACGGTCGGCGTACTTGGCTGCCATCCCGCGTTCGGTGTCGATGAGCGCGACCTGTTCGCCGAGCTCGGCGGCGACCAGCAGGGAGGTCAGGGTGCGGCCGGACCCGGACGGGCCTTCGAAGGCCAGGCGGACCGGTCGGGATTCCTTGACCGCAGGCCGGAATTCCGGCATCGGGGTCAGGGAGCTGCCACTGGACACAGGGGATCTCCAGGGACGTCAGCGGATGCGGGCCCAGCCGCCGTGGCGCTGGGGGCGGGACCGTCGCTCGTGTCCCGGCGCACCCTGGGTTGCGGCAGGTGCTGCCTGGGGCGGTGCGGGCGCGGCGGGTCGGGCCAGCGTGGTCGGGAGGGTGCTGTCGGTGTAGGCGATGCGGTGACGCAGGCTCAGCCCGACGTCATCGGCGTCGAGATCGAACACGGTGCGCTTGATGCCTTCGCGGTCGGTGTAGGTGCGCTGGCGCAGGCGGCCCTGGACGATGACGTGCATGCCGCGCTGGAGGCACTCGCAGACGTGCTCGGCGACGTGCCGCCACACCGTGCAGGTGATGAACAGTGATTCGCCGTCGGTCCACTGGCCTGTGTTGCGGTCGTAGACCCGTGGCGTTGATGCGACCCGGAAGCGGGCGACGGGCGTGCCCTTTTCAGTGAACCGGATTTCGGGGTCGGCGACCAGGTTTCCGGTGACGGTGACGATGGTCTCGCCGGTCATGACGGCCCTCAGCTCCGGAAGTGGCGGCGGGCGCCGTCCTGCGTGGACCCACTGGCGGAGGGGACGGGGTCGGGTGTGGGCACGGGGTCACTCCTGTCTCGTGTGGTTCGGCGCAGGGAGGGTGTCAATCTCCCTGTAGTTTCGATACTAGATACTAAATGGGTGAGATGCAAGCGGATCACATCCCGCCCAGGTGACGATTTCTACAGGTCAAAGCGAGGCACTGTCGTGCTGGCCCGGAGGCCGCTCGGCGCGCACCGGCGCCGGCTGCTTGCCCGCCCCGTCGGCCGGGGCGGCCCTTGAAGGACCGCACATCCCGGACCGGCGGCAGTCGGGTCTGTCCTCTCAGCAGTTGAGCCGCTGTTTCTCCGCGTTCAGCAGCTCGATCACCGGGCGGAGCCAAGCACCCTCCGCGTCGTAGGGCGTACGTCCCTGGGACATGGCCTCGATGGCGTCGGCCTGCGCCGCGTAGGGTCCGCCGAGAGCCCGCAGGTCGGAAATGACCCTCGGCATGTGGGTACTCAGGGGCTTCCTCCACGGGCGGTTGGCCGGACTGGCGCCCTTCCGGACGTTGTAGAGGGGGCCTTCGACGGCGATGTGTCCGAGGTAGAGCACCGGTGCGTGGATGCCGAGGAGTTCGGCCAGTGCCACCGCCTTGCGGTAGTCCGGGATGCAGGTGAACCCGTACATGCGGCGGTACCCGGCCGGGTTCGGGTTCACGATCACCCGCCACTGGGACGTGGTCCAGGCGACGGTGGACACAGCTCTCCCGGCGGTGCGGAGGCCGCGTTCCTCAAGGACGGCAGTCATCCGCTGCTCGGAGAGTTCGGCCAGCAGACGGCGCGGCTCGGGGGCGGCTTCCAGGCGCTTGACCTTGCGGATCTGCGTGATGGGCGGCTGCGCTTGGCGAAGACCGTGCAGATCCGAAACGTCGGCCAGGTAGGCGCCGGACGGCAGCGAGACGTGCTGCCACGCCTCGGCGTCGAGGAGCGGGAAGCGGTGCGGCTCGGAAGTCATGAGCAGCCGCAGGAGGCTGCCGCCCATGGTGTCCATGGCCAGCTCGAACCCCTCGCTGCGGTCGGATGAACTGAGGTTCCCCTCCCTGGCCGCCCGCCGGTGCCCGCCTTCGTGGAACACCACGCGCAACGTTTCATCCAGGTCATCCAGGGTGCTCTCCTTGATGCCCAGCACGTCGGTGGCGGCCTGGTAGATGCCGCTGGAGCAGTAGAGCGCCGAAGCCTCGTCCTCCCGGTAGACCCTGACCTTTCCGAGTGAGTCCAGGCCGAAGACGCTGCGGAAGACCGCACAGGCCAGGTCCAGCGTGCGGCGCCGCTCGGCGCAGACGTCGCCGTGCTTCACCCACTGGGTCTTGGGGTACTGGCGCTGATGGTGCTCCACGGCCTCCCGTACGGGCCTGATGCCGAGCAGGCGCATCAGAGCGCCGTGCATGTGACGGTTCAGCCTGCTGGTGACGCACGTGACGCCTCGGCCTTGCAGGTGAAGTTCGTCCTCGACCACGGTGCCCGCAGCATTGTGGTAGACCTCGTCGTCGTTCCACAGGGTCTGGGCGTGATCGCGGAAGGCGCGGCGGACGGCGAAGTCGGTGACCGAGTCGAAGTAGGTCTCGGCGGCTGACAGGCGCGGGCCGTTCAACGCGCGGTCGACGAACCGTGCGATGACGGCGGGGTCGGTGCTGGCTGCGAGAGCACTGCGGATGTGGGTCTCCAGTGCGGCTCCGTCGACGATCGTGCGGTCACGGTTCTGTTCGCCCTTGGCCGTGGCCAGGGGGAGGTCGTAGCTGGCGGCAAGCCGGGTGTCGGTGGAGACGAGGATGCCGCCGACGAAGATTCGTCCCGGCTGACCGTCCAGAATGATCTCTGCGTGGTCCTGCGGGGGCCGGTAGGCGGGGTTGCTGAGGTAGCGGACCCGGCTGATGGCTTCTTCGGCAACCTTCCGCGAGCAGAGGACGCTGATGAGAGTGCCGTGCTGCCGGTTGGTGGACCAGTACTCGTAGTGCAGAACCAGGCTCTGATGGCTTTCGTCAAGGCCGGGGACGTCGGTGAGGTACGTGCTCGGTTTCAGGACGGGCGTGAAGCTGTAGCCGACGGTGTCGAACTGGACCGTTCCGATCTGCGGGTCGCGGGCGAGGACGAGCGCTGCGAGCTTCTTGCCTTCCCCGAACTGGCCGATCTGCTGGCTGGTCTTCCGGGAGGCGCCCAGGAGCAGTCCGGTGCGGGGGATGCCGGGCCCCTGGTCGTGGATGGCCAGAACCCCGTCGCTCCAGGCCACTTCGGTGTCCGGGTCTTCGTCCAGCGCGTTGGCGATCAGCTCCACGAGGGCGCGCTCGGACGTCCAGTCCTTCACGTAGTCCTCGGCGATGGGGTAGGGCAGTTCTCTGACCTGCTCGGGACGAGGTTGAACAGTGGTCTGCCGCCGGTCGGTAGCGGGCGCGCATGCAGAGGTGGGCATGACGAATTCCTCGGGCTGGGCGAGTGATCCCGGGGCGCCCGATGGCGCGGCCCTTCCCGAAGAGAGGTGGGTGAGGGCCGCGTCTGTTGAGGGCACTGCCGGACGGGATGTGTGTTTGCGTAGCGGCTCGGCGGTGGGCTGCCGGTATGCGGCCGTCGTTCGGCGCATCGGTGCTGCCCCGCGGGAGGGGCACCCGTCCAAGCTGTTACTTCGATACTAGATAAAATCAGCCCGGAATTGCAAGAGGATTCGGGGCCGCATCCCCTACCGCGGCTACGATCCGGTGCAGGTCAGGGCCTCGGTGGCGGCGCGTATCGGCACGTCATGGCCCCTCTCGGGATGCCCGTGAACTGCCGTACAACTCACTGGACTTGCGGGCCCGCCGGCGGGTGGAGTTCCATGCCGGGCTGCAGGTGCCGCACCTGATCTGCACTGCCGTCGACGTCGACATGCAGTTCGGAAAACCACTGGGACAGCACGGCGACAACCTCGCCGCCGTTCCAGTCGCCGCTGCTCTCCTCGATGTCCTTGATCCGGCTGAACAGATCGGCGATCGCGGCCCCTTCTTGTGTGGCCTGATCGAATGAGGGTGAGGGCATGGTCAGGATGCCTTTGCTGGGCCGGGGCCGCGCGAGATCAGATCCTCCACCTCGGCGACGGCCTCGTAGGTGGCGGCGATCGTCTGGGCGCGCCCGATGAGCTCGTTGCGGCGGGCGAAGACGGCGGTGCGCTCCGCGAGGGCCCGTTCGGTGCCGTCGCCTTCATGCAGAGTGTCGGTACAGGAGATCAGGACACGGCGACCGAGATCCCACACCACCGCATTGACGGCGCAGCAGGCCGAGGAGATGGGGTCGAGATCGTTCATGGCCCACACGTAGGCGCGCGGATCGCGGCCGGTCTCACGCAGGTACTGGGCGGCAGCTCGAACGAGACCGCCGGTGCCGGCCGTCGGTTCACCCAGCCACGCCCCCTCGGGGAGATCCTCCACGGACAACGTCATGCGCACCATCAGGTCACACATGTCCGGCGGAGTATGGACCTGGCCAAGCGCCTCCCGCGCGCCACGGGAGCGCAATTCGGTGACGAGGAAGCCGAGCACGTCGGCCTCCGATCGCCAGGACGGGTCCGCATCTGCGGTCAGCTCCAGCAATCCGGTCTCCAGCGCGGCACGGGTGACCGCGTGGACGGCAGCGAGCCGCTTCGCGCTCTGCTCCTCCTCGTCGAGCCACCCTCGCAGCGGATGCGCCCACTCGACCAGCTCCGGACGACTGATCCACAAGAGACCCCACACGCGCCGGTAGTGGTCGAGCAACTCCTGCGGGCCGAAGGTCAGGAGGTGTCCCGTGAGATCCGGACCGTCGTCCGTCTGGCGCAGCAGGGAGAGGACGGCGACGACGCCGACCGGTACCTCCATGAGGGAGTCGATTCGGTTGCGGTGCCAGGTGGGGGCCACCTTCTCTGCCACGTCCAGGGCGAGATGCGTCGGCGACAGGCCGCGCGTCCGGGTGCGCTTACGGCGGGCCGCAGTGAGCGCCGGAGTAACTGCCGCACGTTCCGGGCGCGGGGGAGCGGTGTCGGCTGAGCTCAGGTGGATCCGCGGCTGGCTGGGATCGGGCTCGGGCGGCTCATCGGGGGCGAACAGGTCGAGTTGCATGGGTTACTCCTCGGGCATGCAGGCAGGAGGTCGCGACGGCGCGGGGGCGGGTGAGCAACGCCGGTTCGCGGGGGAGGCAGAGACAGCAGGACGCGGGACCAGGCGGGCGGTAGCAGGAAGGGGAGGCCGGCCTCCTGGGGGAGAGGGGCCTGCGGTCAGGTGCCACGGGCGCCGGGGCGTCGCAGCACTGCGGCCTGCTCCGGCGGCCGCCCGGGCGTCTGCGTGCACGGGCGGGTCGTGCAGCCAGGTCGACGGCCTGGTCCTCGTCGGCGGTCCGGGGCAGGTACGTGGCGACGGTGAGTTCCCCCACGCGACAGGCGGAGGGCTACCGCATGTCGGGCGAGGCCGCGGCGCGGTCCTGTGCCGGCTGGAGGCGGGGCGGGCTCATCCGTCGCCCTCCAGGTCGAGCGCACTGCGCAGCAGCTCAAGCAACTGCGCCGCGTCCTCTGGCAGGGCGGCCTCGCGCAGGAGGCGCTTGCGCCGGATCGGGACACCGAGGCTGATGCCCGCTGGCACACCAGGAGCGTCCGGTTGCGCGACGAGGCGGTAGTCGGCGGTGGAGATCATCCAGGCCTCGTACCGGTCGGCGGTACTGCCGCTGCGGGAGGCATGGCCTTGGTCAGGGTCGCGTGACGGGCAGGGGCACGATGGATCGGTGCAGGGTCTTCCAGCGGGGTGGTTGGCCAGTACCGGAGCTCGGCGGTAGTGCGTTGCAGTGCCGTTGAGCATCGGGCAGTGCGCGGCCGCGTAGGGCAGGCACTCCGGGTGCAGGGCGGGTTCGGGCGAGTAGCCGCGGGCGTGGTCGGCCGGACGGACGATGAGGAAACACCGCTCGTCCAACTCCTGGCCGCAGATCTGGCACAGGCGGTCGCGGTAGGCCCGGAACGCGCGCGCGGCGTCGAGGCTCCCGAAAGCGGCATGGCCGTTGTGGATCAGGGAGCCCCAGGGCACTACGAGCCCGCCGGCCAGCGGGCGGTGTGCACACCGCTGGGGTATCGCGGGATTCATGGAGAGGTCGATCTTTCACAGGTTGATCGGCCTCGGCCGGGCACGGGGCGTACTCGGCCGAGGCACAGGGTGAGGGGTTGGGGGGCCGGTCAGGCGCTGGGTGCGTCTGTGACCGGCGCTCAGGGACGGGCACTGTCCCCCGAATCGCGCTGCGGCGGCCGTCCTTTCGTCCGCGCGCGTCTGCGTCGGCGTGGGCGGTGGTTGCGCTCAGGCGTGAGATGCCAGCCGTCGCAGATCCCGCATTTGCGGTACCCACGCGTCGACTTGCCGCGGGCACGGGTGGCTCCGAAGGCTGCGCGAGCGGCCGCGCGGTCGGGGTAGCGCCGTCGTCCCGACGGACAGATGTCGTCGGACACGACGTACTCCTTGGCTGTGAGGGGAGGCGAGCGGGCCGGGCGCAGCACTGCTGCTCGGAGTGCTGCGCCCGGCAGGGCTCAGGCGGCCAGGTCGGCGGCCTGGTCCTCGTCGTCGGGCTGGGGCAGGTACTTGGTGACGGCGAGTTCCTCCACGTCGGACAGCCGGTAGCCCTCCGCCTTCAGGCACAGCAGGTAGGCGGCCTGGTGGCGGCTGAGGCCCTGCCACGTCTTCGGTTCGCGCATGCTGTACTCGAACGCGGCGGCCACCTGCGCGAACACCTGGTGCCATCCCTTGGTCTTGCCCTGGCGGGTGACCAGGTCGTCGAACGGACCTCCCTCATGGCTGTACCGGGACCGGTCGGCGTTGGGGTCCGGGACCCCGAGGAGCTGGGCGACGGCCTCGGTCTCGCCCTTCTCGCACCACTTCGCGAACAGGTAGGGCGGGCTCATCACCGTGCGCAGGGCGAACTGCCGCACGGGCTCGGGCAGGGACTTGCCCTTGCACAGCCGCCTCACGAAGTCCTTGCGGACCGTCCGCGCGGTCTTCCACGCCTTGTTGCCCGCGATGGTCCGCGCCCGCGCCTCCTTCTCCTCCTCGCTCATGGACTGCTTGGCCTGCTTGGCCTGCTTGGCTCCGGGACGCAGCTTGTGGCCGTACTTGGCCGGGTCGGAGCAGTACCAGACGGGCTGGAACTCCTCATCCAGGCGGGCGACATGACCGGAGCAGTAGGCGTGCTTGTCCGCCGTGAGCGGCGCGCCCAGGGGCGTGCGCAGCTCGGTCAGCGGCCGGGAGGTGTCCTTCGTGCCGTACGGGAAGTAGTCGGGCAGCAGCGGGACATCGGCCTTTTCCAGTGCCTCCAGTGCCGTCTGCCGGGCTTCGGCGTCGGCCTTGGCCTGCCGGAGCCGAGCCAGGGCCTGGTCCCAGTGACCGCGCCCGCCGCCTTCCTCGGCAGCATCCTTGGCGTGAGCGTCCTCCAGCACCTGAACGGCCCGGGAGACGTCGCTGACTTCGGCCATTTCGGCCATCTGCATCAGATCGAAACCCTGGACGCTTGCCCGGTGGAGCTGGGCGTCGTCCAGGCGGGCCGCCTCGCGCGCCGCACGCAGCTCGGCCCGCTTGATCTTCAGGGCGCGGGCCATCGTCTCGCGCTGCTCCTCGCTCACATCGATCAGCGCCAGCGTCTCGATGGCCTTGACCCGGTCGCGGTCGTGCATCTGCTCGCGGTGATCGTTCTCGATCAGCGACAGCAGGTGCGTCATCGCGTCGTTGCCCACCAGGTCGGCCCGGACGATCGTGGGGATCTTGCGTGCGGGCCTGCCCTCGGCCTCGGCCGTGGCATTGGCGGCCTGCTGGGCCTGTGCGCGCCGCCATCCCTTGAACGCGCCGTACGTTCCGTTTTCCAGCGGTCGGACGTGGATGGGGTCCTGTACGCCGAGTTCGCCCACCGACGCCTTGAGGTCGTCGTCCGGTTCGGTGTCCGTGGTCCGGGCGTTGTAGTCGTCGCGCACGATCAGGGCAGGGTCGAGGCGGACGATCTGGTCGTGGGCTTCTTCGACGGCCGACGGCTCCGGCCGCGCGGTCTTCGGGGTCGCGGCAGAGGCGGCTTTGGCGGGGGTCGTCGTGGTCTTCTTCGCCTGGGAGGCGCTGGACATGGCGGTACTCCTGTGCTGGTGGTGCTTGGCGGGCCGGGTATGCCCCGGCCCGTCCGGTCGGCCGGTCAGGCCGTGGGGCGGTCGTCGACTGTGACGACCATGCGGATGACGCGTCCGCTGGCGTCGCTCTCGGTCGGGGAGAGCAGCAGCCCAAGGACGGCGCGTACGAGCGAGCACGTGGTCTCGGACGGCTGGTGGTGACCGGTCTGCTCGGCAGCGGTGCGGATCAGCTCGTTGGTGGCGTCGGCGGGTGTGTAGGCAAGCCCACGGCGCAGCAGGTGATCGGCGAGCCGGAGCGCCTTCATCGCGCGTCGGGTGGCGCGATAGCGGGCCTGGGGCCAGCCGGTGGGAAAGGGAGTGGGGTCTTCGGCACGCGACATGGCGGTGCGTTCCTCTCGGACAGGGATGGTGGTCAGCGTGTGTGGAGCTGGCTGGTGCCTGCGAGGGGATTTGAACCCCTGTCCACCCGCAAGTGGGGCCGCTCTACCGCTGAGCTACGCAGGCTTGGGCCGCCGGTGCGACGGCGGGACAACGCCAGCGTCTTATTCGATACTAGATAATAAATGCCCTGAATGCAAGTGGTCACCTCCTCTTCGTGGCGGTGCTGGAGGGGCGGGGTGAGGGTGGCGCACCGCGACCATGGGGCCGGTGGCTCGGCGGCGCGAGGCGTTCTCGTGGCGCTCAGTTGGCGCTGTTGCCTGAAGCGGTCGGCAGCGGGGTGCCCGCCTGGTAGTCCGTGCCCGGCTCGGGCGGGATCGGGTCGCCGGTGGCGAGGTCGGTGCAGTACGCCGCGAACACGTCGGCGGCTGCCATGGGTTGGGGCCACCCCTCGGTGACGGACCAGCCGCGCAGTACGGATGTGCTGTCGGTGGTGTGCGTGCGCGTGAAGATGGTCGCGTCCCGGAAGGCGGTGGAGGTCTGCGCCAGCAGGTGACAGAACATCAGCCAGCCTTCGTAGTCGGCGTTCGCCTGGTCCTGGTCGTCGGGCGAGCATTCGACGGTCACCGAGGCGGAGGCGTAGCTCCCGAGGGCGGTATGGGCGCTGCACACCAGGTGATGGCTTCCCGGGCCGAGGGCATCCAGCAGAGCCCCGAGGGCCTGGGCTGCGGTGTCGAACGGATCGGGCAGGGTGGTGGGGTCGTGCATGGCAGGTACTCCGCAGGGTGAGTGGCCGGAGGTGAGGGCTGGGGCTGCTCGGCAGTCCGCCGGCGGCAGGGCGCGGCGCCGAGCCGGGAGCCCCTCGGTGAGTCGGTGGGTGGAAGGCCTGGCCCGCAGGAGCTGTGGGCGCACGGCCGGGAGGGAACTGTGCGGGCGTCGGCGCCTGCACAGTCCTGGTGGAGCGTCCGGCGGTTGGGGCCCGGTGCTGTCACAGGTCTTCCAAGGTGAGCAGTAGGCCGATGAGTTGCTGCCTCAGCAGCGGGAGGGTGTTGCCTTCCGCGTCGGGCCCTCCGGTGAGCAGGACAGGGCCGTGGTAGGGCTGGTGTGTGTAGCCGAACCGCCGGGCGAGTGCCGTTGCGGCGGGATTCACGGAGTGGTTGTACAGACCGTCGTCGTCAATCCACATGTCCCACTGGCGGGTCAGGGCGACGACGTCGAATCGGTCGCATCGCAGGGCCGCGCGCAGCACTGCGCGGCGCTCGGCGCTGGATTCGCTGTCATGGCCGAACGGCAGGTCGATTTCCACGAGTTGTGCGTCGCAGGTCAGGAGCAGGGCGGAGGGGGTTCTCGTCATGGGTGCTTCTCGTGCTGGCTGCGGAGGAGGTGGTCGGCCCGGCGCGCGGGAGCGCGGGTGCGGTTCGCGGGGCGACCGCACGAGGCTCGACCGCGGGCCGGGCCGTGGGCGGCCGGGCCCCAAACGAAGGGAACGGGCCCGGCCGGTCTGTGGCCCGCGCCGTGTCGCAGTGACCGGCGAAGGACGCGTCAGGTCACGGGGGCCCATAGGTGCGGAACCCGCCGTGCCTGGCGGCATGCCTGAGGTAGTCGATCCACTCGGGCCACCAGTCGGCGTCTTCGATGACCTCCGAAAGGAGCGCGGGGTTCGTGGCCCTGCTGGTCTCGTACGCTGCGAGAGCTGCATGGATCTCACCGGGGGTGACGGTCCAGCCCTCGTCGCCGCCGAGCTTGTGGGCCGCGATGCCCTCGGGTTGCGGCGGCGCCCAGGACAGCCGCTCCTCAAGAGCCTTGCGGTACCGCTGGACCTGCGCCGGAGCCGCGTCGCCGGTGTAGTCGACAGGGAAGCCGAGCATCTCGAATGCCGGGGCGAGAGCGGCCTCCCCGGAGGTGATCCCGTACGCCTCGGGTGCGGGGCGGTCCAGTGGCCGCGTGGCAATCAGCATGCCGAAGTGGTCCATGAGCGCCCGGCACTCGCTCATCGCCCAGGTCGTCAGGTAGAAGTGCGTGGTGCGGACCGCCTCCATCGCGTCGTAGGCCCTGTTGACCTTCGTTTGCACGGCTCGGTACTCCGGGTGGTCATACGGGAGGTCGAGCCCGTCGCGGTGCTCCACGGCTGCGTCGAACAGCCTGCTGGCCGCGTCGTACGCTGCGTCCTCGCCCTCTGGGGCGCGTACGAGGTACATGTCGTAGCCCATTCCTGAGACTTCCCTTCGTGCGGATTCGGCGCCTGCCAGGACGTCACTCCAAGCAAGTTCGATACTAGATTAACAAGGCGAGTGGGTCGGGTATTCCCCGGATGGCGGCCCCGAGTTGTTCAGCGGGAGGGGTATCGGTCACCGAATCCTCCGCGCCTTCTCGGCCTCGCGCTCGGCCTCGCGACGTGCGTCGGCGGCGGTGTATCCGGCCGTGCACCATGGACGGCAGAACTGGCCGGGCGGCGCGTCGCAGGTCTCGCACGTGTCGTCGAAGTCCTCGGGGCGCCACGGCCGCAGCGAGCTGATCATGCCGGGGAGTTCCTGCTCTGCGCGGCCAACGCGGCATCGACAGCGGGGTCCTGCCGGGCGGCGGGGCGGCGGGTTCGCCTGCGCGGCCGTTGCTGGGCGCGCAGGGACGCGATCTCAGCGCGGAGTCGACCGACGCGATCACGCTCCTCGCGGGCCGCGCGCTCGGCGTACTCGGCGTAGGCGGGCAGGTAGTCGGCGCGGCGCGCGAGCGACCCTCGGTAGTCCATCAGCACCAAGATCAGGACCGGGTGCGGACGGGCGGTGAGCCACCGGGCGGCCGTCCACCAGCTGGAGACGGCGGTGCGGGCGTCGCGGCGGTGGGCCTGAGCCTTGCGCTCGAAGCATGCCGCCTCAGCCTCGCCCCTACGCATCGACCAGTCGAGGAAGCGCAGCAGGCCGGGGGTCTCACGCTCGCGGGAGGCGTCCAGCAGGCGGGGAAGGTCGGGCCGGTGAGCGACGTCCTCGGCGCAGGCACGCATGACCAGGGCGAGGATCTCGCCCGTTGTGGGGGAAGGGGCGTTCCCGGCCGTTGACTCCACGGGGGTCATCGCGGCGTGCTGGTACGGGGAATCGGCGTCTGTCCACCGCACCAGGCCACCGGTGTAGCTGGTCGCGCTGCCGCGCCTGCGCGGCAGGGACTCGGCCGGCGCGGTTGCTTCCATGGCGTTGACGGAGCCCAGACTCACGCGCAGCGCGGTGAACTGGTCCCAGTGGCGCGGATGATGGGTGCCGGCCACGTGCACGCAGCCGCGCAGCGCGCCCGTCAGGGCGTACACGACGGCGTCTTTGCCCCGTGGCTGGGGGGTGGCGCGCACCGTGCCGGACGGTGTGTCGATGGTGAGGATGTCGTCGGTCACGATCAGAACTCCCGGCGGTCGGAGGGAACATGGGGCGGTGGGCGGGTCCGCCGCCCCGCGCAACTTGTGGGTCGGCGGGGCGGCGGATCGTCGGCCAGTGACGAGCTGGCCGGTTGGCCGCGCCCGCTCGCCGGGGCGGGAACGGCGTCGGGGAGGCCGGCGGTGTCGGTCCCCGCAGCCTGCGGGGACCGTTGGGGCCCGGCAGCCGGAAGCGAGTCGGTGCGCTGTGGCGCGGGTCGCATGTCCGGCTGCCGGGGGCTCGGGGGAGTCAGCGTCCGGCGATCTCGCGTAGGCGGGTGAGGAGCGCTTCGGCGGTTCCGTGGAACAGGGCGGTGTCGGGGAGGTCGAGCGCCTCTGCTGCAACCTCCTCGGTCAGGCGGTCCACGCCGTCCTTGTAGGCGTAGCGCCTGGGCCCGAGCGTCCAGCCGGTGAGGTGCGCAACCCAGCCGCCGCCGCACATCGTTGTGCCGCACGAGGGCTCGGTCTCGGGGGCGAGCGACCTGCCATCCGGCGTGGACAGCCAGGCGGTCATGTCGAATGCCTCGGGGTGGGTGTCGATGGCGTCGAGGACGGCGGCGGCCACCTCGGCGGGGGTGCGGGGGTAGGTGGTTTTCGGCATGGTCAACTCCGGCTTCGGGAACGTCTGCGGAGGGTGCCGGTCGGGGGCGGTGGCCACCGTGAGGCGTACGCCCTTGACCGGGTGGTTCGCGTAGTGCTGGTGGGACTCGAACCCACGACCTCAACGGCTTATAAGACCGGCGCTCTACCAACTGAGCTACAGCACCTCGGTGGTGAGGTGTGGGGGCCGCGCCCCGGTAGGGCGGGGCGCGGCCCTGGAAGCGGCCGGGGCGCGCGCGGGGAGGGAAGCCCCGGCCGCTGGTCAGCTGAAGAGGATTCGTCTCATCGTCTCGTCGATCAGCGCTGCGGCTTCGTCGTCGGGCATGTCGTCGAGCCTGGCGAGCGCCTCGAAGTCGATCTCGACGTCCAGGTCCGCGAGCTGCTTCTCAGCGATGACGAATTGGATCACTTCCTGCGCGCTGGCACGCTCGTTGCCTTTCGGGGCGACGCTGGGGGCGGTGGGCTGGGATGCGGTGTTCTGGTGGTCGTCGGCGGTCATATCTCCTCCGTCACGGGGCGGTTGGTGCGGGGTGTGGGTGGACCCGACCGGATTCGAACCGGCGCGATATGCGCTTTTAAGGCGCTTGCTCTGCCACTGAGCTACGGGCCCTTTGGGGGTGGGCCGCCGCCCCGGTGCCGGGAGATTCCGGGGCGGCGGCCCTGGGAGCGGCCATGCGCGGGGGAGACGCCTGGCCGCTGGTCTGGTCAGTCCCGGCATGTGACCGCCGGGCTGTGTCGGCCGGTCACCCAGGGGGGCGGTCAGAGGTTGTGCTGGAAGCGGTATTGCCTGACGAGCTCGATTGCTGCGTCGCGGACGGCCCCACGTTCGGTCTTGCCGGTCTTGCGGGCGTTGCTGTAGGCAACCGAGGCGCGGACGACCGATCCGGCCCGGATCAGCCTCTGCTTGACGATCTCGTGGCCGTGGCCCGGCAAGTCCTGCTTGGTGATGTCGTGGATGGCGGCAGCGATGGCGTGCGCGGCGGCGTTCTCGTCGGTGATCGGTACCGGGTCAGTGTCAGCCATGGTCACGTTCCTTGAGTCCCTGACGGGGTCTTGGGCGGGCCGCCGCCCCGGTACCGGGGATCCGGGGCGGCGGCCCTGGGAGCGGCCGGGTGTGGGGGAGGACACCGGCCGCTGGACTGGGGCTATGCCGGAACCGGGAATGCCGTTCGGTAGGTGACGGAAGGCGTCTCCGGGCCAAGCGTTTCGTGGAAGGCGTTGCGGACCTGCTCGGCCGTGAGCGGCCTGAGCGTCTGGCCGTCGACCACCCAGCCGCGTACGGTTTCCTCGCCTGTCGGCGACGTCGTGCCGAGCACAACGCTGCCCGTGGCGACGATGAAGGCGAGAGCCACGACTTCTGCGACTGCGGCGGCATCGGCATACACGCCGCTCCACAGAGCGTCAGTGCCTTCCCCGAAGACGTCGAACCAGGCGTAGGCGGAGACGGGCTCTGCGTTCCTCGGACGGACAACTGTGGTGATCACGTGTCGTCCGGGACCTGCCGTCTGCATCAGATCGGTGACGGTGGCCACGGCGTGCGCGGTGACGGGCGCCAGGCGTTCCCGGGCCTGGCTGGATGAAAGGTTCTTGGCGCCCATCAGGCGTTTCCCCTCGTGTTGTTTCGGCGACAGTTGAGGGAGTCACCCCTCAACCTCTAAATTCGATACTAGATAATAATGGCCTCGAAGTCAAGCCTTGCCGGTTCCGGCTCGGGCGCCTGTGAGCGGCACTCAGGTGCCGCTCACAGGCTGCCGTTCCGGCGGGAGCGGGAGGCCGCCGCGCTCCCGCCGGGGCTCGCTGACGGCTACGCCGCTGCGGCGATGGTCATGGCGGAAAGGGCCTGCGCCTCCAGCTCGTAGGCCGCATCCCCGTCATCGAGGGTCTGCGCGGTAGCGGTGATGGCCTGCATGATCCCGCCCGCCGTGGTCTGGCCACCCTTGATGAAGTGGTTGAACACGGAGTCGCGCACACTGTCGGAGAACCGCAGCTGCTTTGCCACCAGTTCCACGGTCTCGGCCGGGCTGGTGATCTCGCGGCCTGCCTCCCGCTGGATGTCGGCCAGCTTCCGCTCGACATAGTCGCGGTTCATGAACGTTGCGACGGCGTCACGGGTCTGAGCCGTGATCAGCGCGAGATTCTTCTCCTGGGTGTCCTTCGAGAACTCGACGATCCCCTCGCTCATCCGGGCACCAAGGTGCACCTTGCCGAACGCGTCCTTCGTGATCGTCATACCGTTGCCGCACACCCGCGCGACGATGCGGGGTGTGATCGCGTACTTGCCGCTGCCTACCTCGCTGTTGGTGAGAACGAACCCGGCCGAGACAACGGGCAACTGATCACCCGTCTGCCCGGTGAACGGCGACCGGTACCCGCGCAGCAGCTCGGGAGCAAGCGCTGCGACGTGCTCGGACTCCACCCGCACGATCATGCGCCGCTCCGTAAGGTCGGCGCCCGTGATCTTCACGGGGTGCCCAGACTCCCGGATGCCCGACAGTACGGCGGTGGCCATGTCCAGATGGTCAATGATCTTGTAGCCGTCGGAAAGCCACGCACGCAGTACGCCCGGCTCGCCCTTGAAGGCACGAAGCAGGAAACGGCGGGTGGGGTCCCTCTGAAGCCAGCCATTGACGTTGAGGTCGTACAGGTCGACCGCTTCGGCGCGCATACGGCGCAGGTAGGCGGTAGGGATCTTCAGTTTGTCAGCAATCCCCTCGTCGGCTACGGCGGTGGGGCGGTAGGCGCCATCAGCGCTTGTCACGCCACTGGGCGTCAGTACCGGATCCACCCCGGTCACGGTGAGGTTGCCGCCAACTGAGGTGATGGCGGAGGCAGGGGCCACCATGTCGACCTTGGCCTCCTGGTCCCGCTCCAGGATCTGCGTCAGGTCCTCAAAGGATGCGTTGCGGGTGTCCGTCACCGCGGCGTGCGCGGTGATCTGGTTGGTCTCGTGAGCCACAAGGGCTCCCTTCGTGTTGTTCGGCGTTCCACCGGCGCCACTCGGTGTACTTCGATACTAGATAAAAATCCTCGGAAAAGCAACCCCTACCAGGCACTCGCAGTTGGGGCGGTGGGCGATGGGCGGTCGGCGTGGTGCCTGCGCTGGTCAGCTATCGGACAGTGAGGCCATGGCATGCCCTCGGGGGCGGGGGCGGCCCATGCTCGCCCCCGAGGGCCTGGCCCCGGTCCGGCGGTGGCCGGCCAGGCGCCCGATGCCCCCGCCGGCCTCGATGCCTCCTGACGGTCCGCCGGACGGCTGCGCGGGGCCGTCCGGCGGAGCCTGCGCGTGGTCAGTGCCCCCCGAGGGTGAGCACCTCGGCAATCTTCCCGGCCCAGTGGAAGTGCTCGAAGAGAGCGAGCGGCACGAGGGCGAACAGACCAGCCAAGAGATAGTCACTTCCCTTGGCCCATGCGTGGTGGGCGGCGTGCCCAACCTCCCGGTACCAACGAACGTCGATCTCAACTTGGGCGCCGAAAATCCTCGGGTGGAACTCGCGGTGAACGCGCCCCATGCGCGGGTGCGTCCGCGTGACGTGCACACGGTGCCCGTCCGGGTGCGGCATGAGCCGTTCGAAGCGCCACGCTTGCCCGGCGGACGGTCCCGACGCCATATGCAATAGGGCGCCTTGGGCTATCTCCGCCCCGGTCTCGCTGTTGACCAGTCGCATGATCGTGCCTCCAGTTCGATCATGTGCCCGCGATGATCACTCGCGGGGGCTCCCCTCCGGAACCAAGGGGGCACACGGGGCCCGCCCCGTGTGCCCGATGGCTCTAACAGGGGGCAGACTTCAGGGGGTGGGCTTGGGGGCGGGGAACATCATTTCCCCTGGATGATGCGGGCAACTGCCTTGGCGATGTTCTCCCTCTGCCCTCGGGCGCGGCCCTTGCTGTACGCGTAGTAAGCCACTACGGCGACAAACAGGATGATGACGTTCAGGCTCATGACTTCCTCGCTGACTGGGTGCGGGATTGGGGGTTTGGGCCTGGTCTCCCGAACGGGGCGCAGGTGAGATGCGGCCCCCGTCCGGGAGCGTCTGTCAGGAAATCCCGTAGAGCAGATCTCCGGGGGAGTCACCCCACCGCTTCATGCCGTCTACGCGGTGCGGGTGGAAAGGGGCCCAATACGTCGGCGGAACTCGGAGGAATTCGCGAGCCTCGTGCAGCTCAATTTCCATGATCTTGCCGAGAATCCGGCGGTAAAGTTCCACATCGTCACAGTCCGCGACAACGATGGGGAATTCGGCGTACGTGGTGATTTTCTCCGGGTAGCCTTCCGGCGCCAAGTTCCGCTCTGACCTGTGCGCGGGGAATGTGAACCTGACTTTCACCGTGCCCTCGAACCGGTGAGTGTGGTCGTCGGCGTCGATCGTCCAACCCGGCTTGTAGATCAGCTGATTGATCAGCTGCACTGCTGACGCTGCCTCCATTACGGGGCTTCCCTTCGTGTTTGGCGTGGCTGCTCCGGCGTCACCCGGAGCAACTTGCTAATTCGATACTAGATATTATGGCGGCATGATCACAACCCCCGTGAGCAGGGAAAACGCAACCTGATCCAGCGTCACCCTGTGACAACTCACGCATCAAACAGCGCGCTTACTCCTGCGCCTCCTCCTGCGCCAACTCATGCTGAACACATCCCACATCTCGACGATTACCCCTGTTCAGCCCGTACGCCTGCGCGTGGTTGGCTGCTGACATCCCCTCTGCTGCCGCTACTCCCTGCCCGTGTGAAGAAGAGAAGGGGGCGGGGGCGGGCGTGGTCGGCGCGACGGCATCGGGGATCGGGCGCGCTTTGCGTTCTGCTGCGCGTCGGCTCCGCCGTCGCGCTGAGCCAGCGTGGAGGCCGAGCCTGGGGCTCGGGCGGGGGTGATGGCCTTGTACGGGCTTTCCTGGCGTGCCTGGAGCTGTCGGGCGCTGGATGGTTCTCGCTCGGCGTGGGCTCGACACTCTTAAATAATTTGGAATAGAGAGGAGTGAGGGGTGGTCAAATTATGGTTTTGAAAGGGAGTTCAGGCGAACCATTCAGAAGAAGTCATGGAATGGAAGCAGCTCTCAGGATAGTGACAGACCGTCAGAGAGCGGTTCTCGCCCGGGCGTAAATATCCCCCCAGTCAACGCGGGAGGATAGATAGCACTCTCGGAAGAGGCACCTGTGCATCATCCCAAAATCTATCCGAGTATCAGATTGACGCACCAGGAGAGATCTCAAGCCGGAAAGGGGGCCCGTGACGGGACGCGAACCCGCCCCGTCGCCAGCTAGCCTCTTTCCTGACGCGCCCGGAGGGTGCGTCAGCTCCGGTACAGGACTGCGGAGCAGGCCTGTACCGGGTCCTGATTCGGTGTCAGCCCGATTTACCCGGATCGCGGAGCGATTCCGGGTAGGCGGAACGGAGTTCCGCCGCATTGCGCGGAGCGCAATGCTCCATCGCGAAGCGATGGTAACGACGCGTAGCGTCGTCGCGTCGTGTCTGCGGAGCAGACCGCG